>CBIHLW010000036.1:0-12981 GCA_966210755.1 uncultured bacterium | reverse complement strand
AAATAAAAAAAAGCCTCCGGGCGGAGGCTTTGCAAAAAAATAAAATATATCAGGCCTGATCGGCGTAAACTTCAGTGGGAAGACAAACACAAATAAGGGTCCTGTCCCCATAGGTATTATTTACCCTGGCAACCGAGGGCCAGAATTTATTGGCTTTTACATATTCCAGGGGGAAGGCTGCCATTTCCCGGCTATACGGTTTTTTCCATTCATCGTTGCAGATAACCAACTGGGTATGTGGTGCATTCTTCAAAGGGTTATCCTTTTTATCAAGCCCGTTTTCTTCTACCAGCGCCATTTCCCTGCGTATGCTTAACAAGGCATCGCAAAAACGGTCAAGTTCCGCCTTGTCTTCACTTTCAGTTGGTTCTATCATGATGGTACCCGGAACAGGGAAGGACATGGTGGGTGCATGAAATCCATAATCCATCAGGCGCTTGGCTACATCTTCCGCTTCAATCTCAGCAGATTTTTTGAACGGACGAAGGTCAACTATAAATTCATGAGCACATGCACCATGGTGATTGGTATAAAGAATATCAAACTGTTGTTGCAAACGGGCCAGCATGTAATTGGCATTCAGAATAGCATTTTCGGTAGCCATTCTCACTCCATCCTTACCAAGCATCCTGATATATCCATATGATATGAGGAGGATGGATGCCGAACCATAAGGGGCTGAACTCACAGCATTTGTTCCATTATGTGTGTTCCTGTCGTTTGGCAGTTTTTCCCATTCTACATGACCGGGAAGAAATTTGGCCAGGTGCTCTTTTACGCAGATAGGTCCCATGCCAGGACCCCCGCCGCCATGTGGAATGGCAAATGTTTTATGCAGATTCAGGTGGCATACATCGGCACCGATCAAACCGGGAGCCGTCAACCCAACCTGCGCATTCATATTGGCACCATCCATATAAACCTGGCCTCCGTGGTGGTGTACGATCTCGGTAATTTCTTTTACAGTTTCTTCATATACACCATATGTAGACGGATAGGTGATCATGATGCCGGCAAGTTTGTCTGCATGCTGTTTTGCTTTTGCTTTCAGGTCTTCAACGTCTATATACCCATTTTCCAGGGCCTTTACTACCACTACATGCATTCCGCACATAACTGCGGAAGCAGGGTTGGTACCATGGGCTGATATAGGGATCAGCATAACATTCCGGTGACCTTCTCCGCGGCTTTCATGAAAAGCCTTAATAGTAAGCAAACCGGCATATTCTCCCTGAGCTCCGCTGTTGGGTTGAAGGCTGCAGGCATCAAATGCAGTAATGGTACATAAATATTTACTCAGCTCTTTTACAATGAACCCATAACCCTCTGCCTGATCCGCTGGTGCAAAAGGATGCATCTTACTCCAGTGTGTCCAGCTCAGTGGTATCATTTCAGAGGCAGCGTTCAGTTTCATGGTACAACTGCCAAGAGAGATCATACTGGTGTTCAATGACAGGTCTTTATTTTCAAGCATCTTGATATAACGCATCATCTGGGTTTCGCTGTGATGCGCATTAAATACAGGATGCGTAAGGTACTCAGACGTTCTTGTTAGTGCCGTAGGTATGGTTTCAATGCTTCCCTCATGCTCTATTGCGTAATGCACGGGGTCAGCATCGTTTACAAAAGAATTGATCACATCAAACAGATCGGATGGTGTTGTGGTTTCATCCAGTGAGATGCCGATCAGCTGATCATTGTAATAACGGAAATTAATGTTCTGTTGCTCTGCTTTCTTACGAAAAGCAGAAGCATCATCCACTTTTACAACCAGGGTGTCAAAGAAAAACTCATTCAACAGTTCATAACCTCTTTCTTCAAGTGCATCGGCTAATGTTTGTGTAAGAAGCGCAATTCTTTTAGCGATATTTCTAAGTCCGCCGGGACCATGGTACACCGCATACATGGCAGCCATGTTGGCTAGTAAAGCCTGGGCAGTACATATATTGGAAGTGGCCTTTTCTCTTTTGATATGCTGTTCTCTGGTTTGAAGCGCCATACGTAATGCACGATTACCCTGTGCATCCACACTTACTCCAATGATACGGCCAGGAATGCTTCTTTTGAAATCGTCTTTGGCTGCAAAAAAAGCAGCATGAGGACCACCATATCCAAGCGGTACACCAAATCTTTGTGCCGTACCGAGTGCTACATCCGCACCCAGTTCTCCGGGAGGTGTAAGAAGTGTAAGTGCCAGCAGATCCGTAGCCATAGCAACAAAAGCACCTGTGTTATGCACTTTTTGTATGAACTGCCTGTAATCCTCCACTGAGCCCTTATCATTTGGATATTGAACAAGCGCACCAAAATAGGTCTCGTCAATTTGTGCATCCCTGTAATGGCCAAATACCACTTCAATTCCAACCGGGATAGCCCTGGTTACCACTACATCTTTTGTTTGGGGATAGGTTTCAAGGTCAACAAAGAACCTGGGTCTTGATATATGATTGATGTCTTTATTTACCTGGTTAAAGAACATGGTCATGGCTTCGGCAGCTGCAGTGCCCTCGTCAAGGAGCGAAGCATTTGCAATTGGCAAAGCAGTAAGATCACTCACAACAGTTTGAAAGTTCAAAAGACTTTCCAGTCTGCCCTGGGAGATCTCAGCCTGGTAAGGCGTGTACTGGGTATACCATCCCGGATTCTCAAATATATTCCGGAGAATAACCGAAGGGGTGATGGTATCAAAATATCCCTGTCCTATATAATTTTTATAAACCTTGTTTCGCAATGAAACTTCCTTAATGTGTTCGAGATAGGCCGCTTCACTCATGGCAGGTGGAAGGTTCAATTCTCCCTGCATGCGGATTCCGGAAGGTACGGTTCTGTCGATCAGTTCATTCAGGCTGTTTACGCCTATTGTCTTCAGCATTTCCTTTGTTTCGTTTTCATCCGGACCGATATGACGCTGCTGAAATTCTTTGGATTGTGCTTCAAAAAGACTCATGGTGTTTGTACTCCTTTTATCCCGAGGTTTCGGGACCGCAAAGTTAGGCAGTAAAACTGTTTAAATATTAAGGGTGGTTGCTTAAAGTTCTTCTTTTATTATAAACGGAGTTGATTTAAATCATCATGTTTTAATTGCCCCATGGTTAGATTTGCCTGCCAATAAAGACTATGAAATACTGGAAAAAATTATCCACAAAGGAAACCAGCATCAGAATTGCAAAAGCCCTCAGATCCAATATCAATTTTGAAGAACATAATTGCCTTGGAATTCCTGCTTCAAGGCTTGATGACAGTTTGTTTACCAATTCCCTGGCCGGGAAGGAGCCGCTGATCCAGGTTTATCATCACAACCCCAATCATATTGGCTGCCATACCATTGGCGAATCAGAAGTTTTTTTTAATGGAACCCAGGCACTCGAAAAAGAATTGGTGGAATTGCTTTCGGTGGATCTTTTAAGAGCCGAGGCCGGGTACACCGATGGTTATGTTGCGGCCGGAGGTACGGAAGCCAATTTACAGGCTGTCTGGATCTACCGGAATTATTTTTTGAACCAGGGTGCCCGGCACCATCAGATAGCCATTGTATGTTCAGAAGATACACATTATTCCATCTCTAAATCGGCCAACCTGCTCAACCTTGATATGATCGTGCTTAAGGTACAGGAAGATAGCAGGGAAATTTCATCTTCCGGTCTTGAGCAACAGATAAACAGGGCAATGGCTGCTGGGAAAAAATACTTCATTGCCATATCCAACATGGGAACAACCATGTTTGGATCCGTAGATGATCCGGATAAATATGTAAAGGTGTTCAGGGAAAAAGGCCTTCCATTTTTTATTCATGTGGACGGTGCTTTTGGCGGATTTATTTATCCGGTAACCGAACCGGGAAATAATTGTTGTTTCTCCAATCCCGATATTTCATCAATAACCCTTGATGCGCATAAGATGTTACAGGCCCCATATGGTACGGGGATCTTCATTGTAAGAAAAAACCTGATCCGGAATGTTCTAACGCAGGAAGCAGGTTATGTTAATGGATTTGACCTTACAGTAAGCGGAAGCAGGTCCGGTGCCAATGCGGTTGCCGTATGGTTATTGCTGTTCCATTACGGCCCTTTCGGCTGGCTGGAGAAGCTCAATAAACTGCTGTACAGAACGGAATGGCTTTGCAAAAAACTTTCAGCCCTTGATGTACGTTTCTTTAACCAGCCAAAAATGAATATCGTTACCATAAGGGCTGCTTGCATTGGCCGGGAACTCGCCCATAAATATGGCCTGGTCCCGGATCAGCATGATGGGGAAGCCAGGTGGTATAAGATCGAGATCATGGATCATGTGAACCTTGATGTGTTGAATGAATTTCTGGCCGACCTTAAGACCTTTCACAATGCGCAGGCCTGCAGTTGCACCGTTAAACTTACCGATTAATCAGCCGTTTAATTTCACATTAACTTTTGTTTTCGGTTCTTTGTATCCATGCCGGACAAGGTATTACATAACTGGGAAAAGAAAAGCAGGGAAAAACAAAAGCAATTCAGGAGTTTTCTTGACCGTGCAGATAAAAATAAAGTGCTGAAAGAATTGCCGCGTTTGCACGAGGAGGCTTTTGAAAAAATTGATTGCCTGCAGTGTGCTGCCTGTTGCAAAAATTATTCACCACGCTTTAAAACACCCGATGTAAAAAGGATCAGTAAGCACCTTGGTATGAAAGAAAGCGTGTTCATTGAAACTTTTCTGAAAGTAGATAACGAAGGGGATTTTGTGGTGAAGTCTGCTCCTTGTCCTTTCCTGGGTGCCGATAATTTTTGTTCCATCTACGAAAACCGGCCTTCAGATTGTGCCCGTTTCCCCTATACTGATGAAGACGTGATCATCAGGCGCAGGCAACTCACTTTAAAGAATTCAACATTTTGTCCGATCACCTTCTATGTGCTTGATCAATTGACAACGAAGCTGAAGTAAAAAATTAGTTTAATCAGCGCATGTCATACCATTGGAATGGTGAAGGGACATGCCGTTGGCATGTTCCTTCACAGGGGATGAAAGGTTTAATTGCACTTTTCATTTGTTCAAAATTTCATCATAGGCCGCTGCCAGCGGCCGCTCAATTCCCTGTCCGCTCCATTCTGTATTGCCTGGAATAGAGGTGTTCTTTAAAAATTCTTCCCTGCTCACTCCTTTTTTTATTTCCTGTTCAGCAAACTTTAAAACCTTTCCAAGGTAGTCCTGAAACTTTTTGATGTCCTCTGTTGTTCCGGTTTCCTCTCCGGGGTTTAAGGAATGTCCGAAGATGATGATGGTATCCTTTTCTGCTTTTTTGTTGATCTTATCAAGGTATTTGATCCAGCTGCTGATGTTGGCACCTGCAGTTCTGTCCACAAATGGATGGCGTTTATTGAACATAAGATCACCAACATGCATCACATTTGCTTTTTCAAAATGGTACACGGCATCTCCATTGGTGTGACCCGGACCAAAATAATCTGCCTTTATCTTATCACCATTGATCTCAAGTTTTAATTCTTCGGAAAAAGTTTTATCGGGCAGTAATGCTTTATCCAGGCTATTATTTTTTTCCGCTACCTGTTGCTGATTGGTTTTGGAATTTTCATGGGCAATGACACTTTCAACCAGGCCTTTAAAAGCAATATTGCCATTGGTGTGATCACCATGGTGGTGTGTGTTCAATAAATATCGGAATGGGATTGACTTTTGTTTTTTGATCTCTTCAATCAGGTGTAGAACCGTATCCGGGAACTGGGCATCTATTACAACTATTCCATCCTTGCCTGTCATGTACCCGATAGAGCCCCCACGCTCCGTAAAAATGCCAACACCATCTCTCAGGATCCTCATTTTGAAATCATAACCTCTGAAAAATGCGGAAAGGGTTTGTTGCTGTAGTAGCAGCCCCGCTCCGGTTAGTAGCCCGGTGTTACGAATAAAGTTTCTTCTGTTCATGGTATGTTGGTTTAAGGTGATCAGGATTGGCATTGCCAGAGGGTAACAGGCAAGGGCAATTGCTTATGCCGGTATTTATTGTTACCATCTTGTAATACAGGATATGCATTAGCATATCCCTACTCTTTTCCTCTTTTAACCGCTTAGTATTCGAATTTACGCAACTTTGGCGCTTTCATCCACGCAATAATGGCCACTACCAGCGTCATGATCCCTCCAAAGATCACGGCCGGCCGGGCGCCTCCGAAGATCCTGGCGGTGAAACCGCTTTCAAACTGTCCCAGTTCATTGGAAGAGTTTATGAACATGGAGTTTACAGAACTTACTCTTCCCCTCATTTCATCGGGTGTGGTAAGCTGAAGAATCGTTCCCCTGATCACCACGCTTATACCATCAAGCATGCCCGCTATCATCAGTACCAGGAATGAAACCCAGTAAACATTTGAAAATCCAAATCCTACAATGCATGCACCAAATCCTGATACGGCAAACAGCAGCATCAGTCCCTGTCTTTTTTTCAACGGATTCAATGTGATCACTATGATCATGATCACAGAACCAATATCGATAGCCGCATTCAGCCATCCAAATCCAATAGGACCCACATTCAGTATGCTATGTGCAAATTCAGGGATAAGTGCTACCGCACCTCCAAATAATACGGCAAACAGGTCGAGTGAGATGGCTGTAAATAATATTTTATGTTTCAGCACATAGTTCAGCCCTTCCTTTACACTGTCCCAGGTTTTAACGCCTGCTTTGGTATGCATTACCGGTTTTTTCTCAATGAGACTGAGCGCATATGCCGCCAGCAGTACATAAAAAAGGATCACATAGAAGGTGCCATGAACTCCGGCCAGCGCAATCAGGAATCCGGCTGAAGCATGGCCCATAATGGAGGCAGCAAGCCATGACGTAGAACTGATACTGGCTGCATAATGCAGGGTATTTCTTGGCACCAGCTGGGCAATTATGGCGTTGGAAGCCGGACCTGCAAATGCCCGGATAGCACCGGTAAAAAAAATGATGATATAAAAAAGAATGGACAGGGTAAGAACACTCAGCCTGGATTGAAAAAGGGGAAGCGTCACCACAATCAATGCCACAACACAAACGGAATAACACAATATGCCTTTCAATAATAAAGTTCTATTATCCGATTTATCAATGACATGACCTGCGTACAGGGCCAGAGCAAACACAGGCACGAATTCTGATAGACCTACTATACCGATGGCGAATGAATCTTTGGTGAGATGGTAAAGCTGGTAGGCCACAACGGTGGCTACCATTCTTAAGGCCATGATATAAAAAAATCTGACAAATATGTAAAGCCTGAATTCTTTATGATTTAAGGGAGATAAACTCTGTCTTTGGAACTCCATGTATAAAGAGGTGAAAAACAAAGATACTGGAGAGAAAAGGCTAATGAACCAACGAATTCCAAAGATGTTTCATTAAATTTAAAATGCATGGGAAAAATTTTACTTCTGTTTTTTCTTATTGTTCATTTCAGTGGTTACGGGCAGGATTCCCTGACGGCGGATTATATCAATCTGCTGGTGCAGAAAACAGAGAACCGTATGCAATACCTGGTGCTCGACAAAAAGGACACACTGATATATGAGCCGCTGGACACGCTGAAAAAAGGTATTCCACTTTCAGTGAGAACAGAATACTATTTTAATCTCTATACCAACCACATGGAAAAAATAGTGGAGCGCACCAGGTATAGAACGGTGGTAACGGAGCTCACGGTATATTACCTGCTGGGCCAGCCGATCCGCTTTACCAGTACACAAAGAGATGGCAGCATCATCAAAATTGATTTTGATGTGTTCTATATGAATAACAATTCCGTGTATTTTGTAAAAAGAAAGGGTGCAAACGGCCAGCCGGATGGAGATGAGTTTTTAAAATGGTGCTATGATCTCCTTTACAGTTACCGTGGGGGAGGAAGTTAACCCTTCTCACATACGCTACCCTGCAATCAGGGTAAACTCAGGTAATGCTGTCCGTCGGGATAGTCCTTCTCAAGTGCATCAGTGATCACTTTCAGGTGTTTTTCATTTCCCAGGAAATCAGCATTGGCAGCATCCACAATAAATGTTTTCATGTTATGCTGTTTTATATAATGCGTATAGGTTTCCTGAATGCTGAAAAGATAATCATCAGGGATCTTTTGTTCGTAGGACCTGTTTCTTTTTTTGATGTTCTGCTGAAGTTTATTTACAGGTGCGTGCAGGTAAATGAGAATATCGGGCTGCACCAGTTGCTGGTACATGATGTCAAACAATCGTTGATACAGCCTGAATTCATCTTCAGTAAGATTGATCTTTGCAAATAACAGGCATTTGGTAAAAAGATAATCTGAAATGGTAAGGTTCTGGAACAGGTCTTTCTGCTGTATCAGCTCCTTGAGTTGTTTGAATCTTTCCGCCATAAAAAACAACTCCAGCGGAAAAGCAAATTGCTGGGGGTTCTCATAAAATTTGGGGAGAAATGGATTGTCGGCAAATTGTTCCAGTATCAGTCTTGCATTATAATGTTTGGCTAACAAATGAGAGAGCGTGGTTTTACCGGCGCCAATATTTCCTTCGATCGTTATGAACGTATACTTCATCAGCAGTAGTGAATGTCAACAGGCTGGCAAAATAAGGATTGTTCAATCAAGTGGTCAATTATATTTATTCACTGCCAGAGGGTCAGTACACGCTGCCAGCAGCTGAATGATTGTTTTTCCCAACCCTGGGTGGATCTTTAAGGGGGCTATTTCAGCCATGGGCCGGAGCACAAATCGCCTGTCTGGTATGTGTGGGTGCGGAATAATCAGTCCATTTTCTTCTATAATGGCATCATTGAAAAATAAGATATCTATATCAATCATTCGGGGTCCGTATTTTATTTTTCTTTTCCTGCCAAGTTTTTCTTCAATACTTAAAATAGTTTTCAGCAGACTCCCCGGATCTAAAGCTGTTTTAATTTGTAAAACCTGATTTAAAAATGGATCCTGGTCTTCATTTCCCCAGGCAGCGGTTTCATAAACAGAAGATAAGGCCGAAACAGTTCCACAACTTTCTTCAATTGAATGCAAAGCTTTTGACAAAAAATCAATCCTGTTGCCCATATTACCACCGGTGAGTAAATAAACATCGTTCATAGTTGTATCTTTCAAGCCGCATCAAATATCTTTTATTTTTGAATCAATAAAGCGCTGAATTATGAGAAGCTTTTTCAAGATCTTTTTTGCCTCTTTTCTATCACTGGCTATTTTTTCCCTGGTTGTTTTTTTTATACTGGTTGGAATTGTGAGCAGCATTGCCTCCAGCGACAAACCCGAAGTGTCATCAAAATCTGTACTTGTAATAGACCTTTCAAAAACATTTCATGAGCGCATGCAGCCCGATATCCTTGGTGCGTTAACCGATGAGGGAAAAGTGCCCGGCCTGTATGATGTGATCAGGTTGATCAACCATGCCAAGTCTGATAATGATGTTTCCGGAATTATGTTGTATGCAAATGGAAATGCCAATGGTTTTGCTTCAAGCAATGAATTGCGCAGCGCACTGATAGACTTCAGGACCTCAAAGAAATTTGTGTTGGCACATGGGGATATGATGTCGCAGGAAGCCTATTTTGTTGCCAGTGCAGCAGACAGGGTATATGTAAACCCTGCCGGCCATTTTGACTGGCGTGGTTATTCTGTAACGCTGGCTTTTGTAAAGGACATGCTTGACAAACTTGATATCAGGCCACAGATATTTTATGCAGGTAAATTTAAAAGTGCAACTGAAATGTTCCGCACCACACAGATGACTCCTGAGAACAAGGAACAAACCATTGCCTGGCTGAATGATCTGTATGATTATTTTTTAATTCAGTCGGCCCGCACCCGTGGGGTTGATACGGCAACCCTGCACCAGTTGGATGATCAGGCAGGCATACAAACACCGCAGGATGCAGTGAGTCATAAACTCATTGATGCCGTTAAGTACGATGATGAAGTAAAATCTGAGATCAAGGAAAGACTGGGCATTGGTAAAACGGATAAAATGAACTTTTTATCTATCAGTGATTATAATGAGGCCGTAAATGTGGTAAAGACCGGAAAGGACCGCATTGCAATTGTTTATGCCGAAGGCAATATTGTAGATGGAATGGGTTCAAGCGATAATATCGGGGGTGATAATTACAGGAATATTATAAGAAAACTGCGGCTTGACAATTCCGTTAAGGCAATTGTATTGAGAGTAAATTCCGGCGGAGGCAGTGCCCTGGCAAGTGAAAATATCTGGAGGGAATTGCAAATGGCTAAAATGGATGGTAAGCCTGTAGTAGTAAGTTTTGGCGATGTGGCCGCATCGGGTGGTTATTATATTGCCTGCGGCGCCGACAGCATTTTTGCAAGTCCCAATACCATTACAGGTTCCATTGGGGTATTTGGGATCATACCGGATATGAAGGGCTTTTTTGAAAACAAACTTGGGATCACATTTGATGGGGTTAAAACAGGTCCTTATGCAGATGCCGGTGGAATTCACCGGCCGCTTACTGAAGCTGAAAAGCAACAGGTGCAACAAAACGTTGAGAAGATCTATCTGCTATTCAAGCAAAGAGTGGCCTCAGGAAGGGACCGGGATATAAATTATATCGACAGCATTGCCCAGGGCAGGGTCTGGAGCGGCCAGGATGCCATTGCAAACGGACTGGTAGACAAGATTGGCAATTTAAATGATGCCGTATCCTGCGCGGCCAGGCTTGCAAAGGTTTCTGATTATGGAATCAGGGAATATCCCGAAACCAGGAGCCTGATCGATGAAATCATGGGAAAAAATAAACCAGGTCCTTCAGCCCTGATCAAAGAACAAATTGGAGAAGATTATTACAAGGTTTATAAGCAATTGATACAAATCCGGGAAATGGGAGAATCGGTGCAGGCCAGACTGCCTTTTGAATTTGTGATCAGATAGAAGCAGCCATTGGCTGCCGGCCATCAGCAATATTCAAAGAAGTAGGTTTAATTCCCGCTTACCGTTCAGGTTTATCCTTTCCCTGTCTTATTTTCGCGCCTTTCCAAGTAAGCTGCATGCCACAAAAATACAATCAGATCCTTGCCATGCTGGCCGTAACAAAGGCCAGTCTTAAAGCTACATTCAGAAGTCCGCAGGCTATTTTCTTTAGTTTGTTTTTCCCGATTGTACTGATCTGGATATTTGGTTCACTGGGTGGAAGAGGAGCGGGCAGTTCCAGCATCGCCTTTGAAAAAGATGCGGATACCTCCAATTTATTGTATACCTCCATCAGGCAAAATCCATTTTTAAAAATTGTGGAGCATAAGGACAGGAACATTGAAGATGATTTAAAAAGAGGCAGGATCGCGGCTATTATCAATATCCAGCCGAATATGGATTCATCCGTTCATACGCCTTTCCTGGTACATGCGAGAACATCAGAAGCCAGCCAGCGCGATTATCAGCAGTTCTTATCTACACTGAACCATACCATTTCCGAAATAGATAAAAGAGTTTATCCCGAAAGAAAATCAGTGGCCAGTTTTTCCCAATCCATTGTAAGCGGGAGAAAATACCGTATGATTGATTTCTTCCTGCCCGGCATGATAGGCTTTGCTTTGATAGGATCGGCGGTATTTGGTATTGCCTTTACCATATATTCATTAAAGGAAACCCTGGTGCTCAAGAGAATGTATTCCACCCCCATCAGGAGAGAATACATCATACTGGGTGAAAGCATTTCTAAAGTGATCTTCAACCTTACCACGGTAGTGATGCTGATAGCCTTTGGTTATTATGTATATGATTTTACACTGGCCCAGGGCTGGATCACTTTTGTGAATATGCTGGTACTGAGTTCCCTGGCCCTGCTTGTTTTTATGGGGTTTGGATATTTTATTAGTGCAGTATCCAAAAACCAGAATGTAATTCCAGTGTATGCCAACCTGTTTATGTTCCCTCAGTATTTTTTATCAGGCACTTTCTTTCCAAAATCAGCCCTGCCTGAATTTCTTCAACCCTTTATCAAATTTCTTCCCCTGACGGCCGTAAACGATGCCATGAGAAATGTGGCATTCGAAGGTGCCTCACTGGCAAGTTGCTGGGAGCAGATCCTGATCCTTATGGTATGGGGGATTATTATTTATATTGCCACAGTGAAAGTTTTTCGCTGGGATTAAATTGTTTTGTTGTGAGATTGATCAAACTGGCTCTTTTAAGTTTCTTAATCATCTTTATTATAGCAACCTTGTTTTCTTTACTGATCCCTTCAAACATAAGGATCTCAAAGGCGCTCAATATAGGCGCTCCAAAAGATTCCGTAATGGCCCTGGTGAAGCACAGGAACAGATGGGTGGAATGGCATCCTGCTTATGTACCGGACGATACCATCAGGAGCAGTTTCCAGACCATTAGTATCAGTACTGTATCTCAAACCGATTCATCGGTGGTAATGGAACTGCAACAGGGAAAGAAGCCGGCCGTGATCAATGGATGGAATGTGTATGAATATGAATCCGTTGATTCCATCACCCTCCAGTGGTATATGGACTTTCACCTGAAATGGTATCCATGGAAAAAATTCGGAAGTCTTTTTTATGAAAATACCTATGGCAATATGATGCAGCAGGGTTTGGAAAGATTGAAGTCGAGGGTGGAAAGATCCCCCTATGCCACTGACCGGCAGCCTTAGGCCGCAAATCATTTATGTACCACTTGTATTTTATTAGAATAAATTCAGATAAAGTTTTATTCTCCTCTTTAAGGGCCAGGTGATGCAACGCTTTCCCCCTTCCCCTTGTCAAAACACTGCGGAACTATAAATTAAATGGATTACTACGCACTGGTAAAAGATTGTTTGAAGGGAAAACCGGCTGCCCAAAAGCAGCTATATGATCATTTTGCCAGTCCCATGCTGAGCATTTGCTACCGCTATACAAAATCCATGGCCGATGCCGAAGATGTGTTGCAGGAAGGCTTTGTAAAGGTGTTTTTTAACCTGCACCAGTTCAAATTTGAGGGAGAGCTGGGAGGCTGGATCCGGAGAATTATGGTTACA
>CBIHLW010000035.1:0-13008 GCA_966210755.1 uncultured bacterium | reverse complement strand
TCATTAGGTTATTGAATAAATAATAAAAAAAGGCTCCATAAAGGAGCCTGGATAAAATATATTTTTCAATTCTTACCACCCCAGGATGTATGCAAATACCAATGGGGCTACAATGGTAGCATCACTTTCAATTATATATTTTGGTGTTTTGATATCCAGCTTTCCCCAGGTGATCTTTTCATTGGGGTGTGCCCCCGAATAAGAGCCATAGGAGGTAGTGGAATCCGAGATCTGGCAGAAATAACTCCAGAATGGTATTTCATGCATTTCAAGATCCTGGTACATCATGGGTACAACACATATGGGGAAGTCCCCTGCAATCCCACCACCGATCTGGAAAAACCCAATACCTTTTCCGGCGCTGTGGTCTTTATAATAATTAGCAAGCCAGACCATATATTCAATGCCGCTCTTCATGGTTCCTGCCTTGATCTCACCCTTATATACATACGAAGCAAAAATGTTGCCCATGGTGCTGTCCTCCCAGCCACCAACAATGATCGGCAGGTTCTTTTCAGCAGCAGCAATCATCCAGCTGTCCTTTGGATCGATCTGATAATCGGGTTTCATTACGCCACTCAACAAGAGTTTATACATAAATTCGTGGGGGAAGAAGCGTTCGCCTTTATCATCGGCATCTTTCCAAATCTTATGAATATGCTTTTGTATTCTCCTGAAAGCTTCTTCTTCAGGTATGCATGTATCGGTAACCCGGTTCAATCCTCTTTCAAGTAAGCTCCATTCCATTTCAGGAGTAAGGTCGCGCCAGTTAGGCAGCCTTTCATAATGGTCGTGCGCCACAAGGTTCATGATATCTTCTTCAAGGTTGGCACCCGTGCAACTAATGATATGAATTTTATCCTGCCTGATCATTTCAGCAAGTGACACACCAAGTTCTGCAGTACTCATGGCACCGGCGAGTGTAACCATCATTCTGCCGTCTTCCATTAAATGCTGTTCATATCCTTTGGCTGCATCAACAAGCGCAGCTGCATTAAAATGCCTGTAATGGTGTTGTATAAATTGTGAAACCGGGCCTTTATTCATAGCTTTTTCAATTAGGCTGCAAAAATAGTTCAAAGTTGACCATTCAAAGGTCAAAGTCTTTGATCAATAAGGCTCTTCAAAAAATAATTTTTAATAATTGACAAAAATAAAAAGAGGCCGGTACATCCGGCCTCTTTTTTAATGAGATATTTTTTCAACGGTTAAATACATTGCCATCCAGTGGAATGTCTCTTTTCAGCATTTCATCCCTGTTGGCCATTTCCCAGGCTGTATAAAAAACAAATTGTGCTCTTTTGGCAAGCAAAGGAAAATTGATTTTATCCGGAGTATCACCCGGCCGGTGATAATCAGCATGCGTTCCATTAAAATAAAAAATGATCGGAACTCCATGCTTTGCGAAATTATAATGGTCGCTCCTGTAATAGATACGCATCGGATCTTTTGGGTCGTTGAATTTATAATCAAGCTCCAGCTTACCATATTTCTTATTTACGGATTCACTGACAGGCCTGAGGTCGGAGCTTAATTTATCATCGCCCACCACATAAACATAATTTGTAGAATCACCATGTTTACGGGTTGGATCAATTCTTCCAATCATGTCAATATTAAGATTGGCTGTAGTTTTATCTAAGGGATAAACAGGGTCATTACTGTAAAATTCAGATCCCAGCAGGCCTTTCTCCTCACCGCTTACTGTCATAAAAACAATTGATCTTCTTGGTCCATTACCTTTTGCTTTTGCTGCCATAAAGGCTTCTGCTATCTCAATTACACTTACAGTTCCGGAACCATCATCGTCTGCCCCATAATTGATAATACTGTCGCCTCTTTTGCCAATATGATCATGATGCGCAGTAATGAATAAATATTCATCCTTAAGATCCGTACCCGGAAGCAGTCCCATTACATTGCTTGTTGGCAGGGAAAGCGTGGTCTTGTTCATTTGCATGTAGATATGCCCCGGTACAATCATTTCCTTTTTTGAAAGTGCTTTGGCCTCATCATATTTATTTCCCAGGATCTTCCTTGCTACCTGATCAGATACCGTGAACTGTGGAGGCGTAACAGATTTTTGATATGTATAAATGGATTGTCTTCCCTTACGGTTGGAAGGTGTGGATCTTGGAAATGTACCGCCAGCACTGATGATCCCGGCAACACCTTTATTCAGCAATGTGCTGTAGATATTATTGGATTGTCCTCTGCCCTGCGTTTGTGAAGAAAACAACATCACAAGTTTACCCGCAAGATTTACGTCTTTCAAATCATCAGCGCTTGTATTGGTGCCGATGATTACTACCTCACTGAATTTCAGTGTTGCCCCAAAACTATTTACGGAAACTGTAAAATCCCTGTCGTAATCAAAGGACATTCCATTTACTTCGAGGGAAGCATTGAGTAAACTATCCTGATATAGATGGTAATTCAAATGATAGGAGCCATTATTACCGGGTTGAAGTCCTATTCGCGTGAATTCATTTTCAATATAGGCGGCCGCTTTTCTTTCACCTTCAGTACCGGTTTCTCTTCCACCCATTTCCCTGGAAGCAATAATAAAAAGGTGCTTCTTAAGGTCATTTGTTGAAATGGTCCGGGCAAATTTTTCAGGTTTTCCTGATTTCTGTGCAAAGCTTTGGAATGTACTTGCAACCAATACAAGTAAAAAGATTTTTTTCATGCGAGGTGTAAGAAATTTAAAAATGATTTAGAGACAGGCCATTTTACCAACACGTTTTTCGTGACGGCCTCCTTCGAATTCGGTATTCAGAAAAATATTTACCATTTCCTCTGCTTCGGGTGTGGATACAAACCGTGCAGGGATACAAATGATATTTGCATTGTTATGTTGCCTGGCCAGCCTTGCTATATCAGTTTGCCAGCAAATGGCCGCCCGTACATCCTGGTGTTTGTTTGCGGTTATAGCAACGCCGTTGGCACTGCCGCAAACCAGAACCCCCATTCCTGCCTCTCCTTTTTCAACTGCTTCAGCAACCGGATGGGCAAAATCCGGGTAATCTACAGAATCATTACTATGGGTTCCAAAATCTTTTACCGATAATCCCTTATTGCGAAGAAGATCAGCAATTATGGTTTTGTATTCAAATCCCGCATGATCTGCACCAATGGCAATTGGCAGGGTAAAGTTGAAACGCTTATTCATGTTCACAGTTTTTACAAATGTATGTTTTACTTTAGGAATGGTAAGCGTGTGGGGCAGCAACAGGCCGGCATCCTTATTGGCTTATGTCTAATGGTTGTCCTCACTTATCTTTGCCGCATTTTAGCATGGCCCTGAATCAATTCTGGAAAAGGAAAAACGGTGATAAGTCTGAGATGTCCTTTGTGGACCACCTGGAAGTATTGCGTGCCCACCTGTTCAGAAGTGTGGTTGCCATTGCTGTTGGGGCTGTAATAGCAGGCATTTACGAGAAATTTATCATTAAACAGATCCTGCTGGGTCCCACCCAAAGCAATTTTCCAACCTACGGCGTTATTTGCCGCATCGGGCAGTCCCTTAACCTGGGCAATGCACTGTGCATGGAGGGGATTCCCGTTAGGATGCAAAGCACCAATGTTTCCGGACAGTTCAGCATGTGGTTTACGGTGATCCTGGTGAGCGGATTGATCATTGCCTTCCCTTATGTTTTTTATCAGTTCTGGAGTTTTATCCGGCCTGCATTGTCTAAAAAAGAACTGAATAAAACCAGCGGCGTGATCTTTTGGGTTTCTTTCCTGTTTTTCACCGGTGTATCATTTGGTTATTTTGTTGTAGCACCTTATGCGTTGAATTTCTTTTATCATTTTCAACTGGATGAGATAGTTGAAAATATCTGGACCATTAACAGCTATATAGATATGATGCTGCCCATTTGCCTGGGGAGCGGTCTCGCTTTTCAATTACCCCTTGTGATATTCTTTCTGGCCAAGATCGGCCTTGTTACCGCTACTTATCTTAGGAAGGTTCGTAAATATGCAGTTGTCATCATCTTTATCATTGCTGCCATTATAACGCCCGGACCGGATGTGATCAGCCAGCTTGCGGTTGCCATGCCGCTTTTATTGCTTTATGAGATCAGCATCATTTTAACCCGCAGGGTGGAGAAACAAAGGGCAGAAGAAGATGAAAAGGAGTGGAGTTAAGAGAAGGCTTTTAGCCGTTGGCTTCCGGCCGTTACATTTTTAAATCTTCCTGGTAATTGAAGCAGATGCTCCTGGCCATCAGCCAGCAGGTTAAGCTACTTCAATACCTTCATCTTGACCATCTCAATCCTTGTATCACTTACACTGAGAATATCAAATTCATAATCATCAATAATGATCCTTTCTTTTTGCTGTGGAATGGTTTCATGATGACTTATAATATAACCCGAAAGTGTTTCTGAATCATTATCCGGAAATTCGAATACATACTTGTTACAGAGGTAATCAAGTTCAAGCCTGCCGGAGAAAATATATTCATCCTCGGCCAGTCTTTTTTCCACAAACTCTTCGCTGTCGTATTCATCGTGGATCTCACCAAAGATTTCTTCCAGTACATCTTCCATGGTTACGATGCCCGCCGTTCCACCAAATTCATCCACTACCCAGGCTATGCTTTTCCTGTCGCGGGTAAACCGGCTGATCAGATCAGTTGCACTCATGCTTTCGGGTACTGCGGGGATGGGTAATAATACAGACTGGAGCGATTGGGGTCTTTTGAACATGTCGAGCTGGTGTACATATCCAAGTATATGGTCAATATTATTTTCATATACGATCAGCTTGCTAAGATTGGTTTCTACAAATTTCTGCCTTACTTCTTCTGGCGTGCATTTGATCTCCACTCCAATGATCTCTTTCCTTGGTTTCAGGCATTGCCTGACCTTGGTATTATGAAGGTTGAGCGCATTATCAAAAAGAACGCTGTCCAGTTCCTGGGGTTCCGCATCGCCATCACTGTTTTGCTGGAACAGGGTTTCAAGTACGGAAGAGCTGAATACTTCTTTTGATTCATTCACCCGCACATTCATAATGTATTTCAGCACCCAGTCAGATAAACCAATGAAAAGTTTTCCTATTGGTTGTAATAACTGGTAAAAAAGGTTGATAAGCCAGACAAGTTTGGTCAGGATAAAATTGGAATGTGCCCTGAAAATGGCGCGGGGAATGAATTCTGCAAAGATCAGTACCACAAAGGTGGCCAGTACGATATCAAGAAACAGTCTTGCAATATCATTGTTGAGTCCAATAATATTCCAGAGTGGTGCAGTAACCACGCTGAATAATAAAACAAAGGATACAAGGAAAAGGGTAAATCCTATCAGGGTGGTACTCAGGAACAACTGAGGGCTTTCAATAAACCTGGACAGCAGGATACCGCTTTTACGGCCCTGTTTTTTTTTCAGTTCAATTCCGAAACGGTTCACACTGTAAAAAGCCATTTCAATCCCTGCAAAAAAACCCATCATCAGGATCGTTACAAAAAACCATACAAGGGTGGTAACAGCTATCATCGGGATAAAGATAAGAAGGGAATGGAAAATGGTGGTAGATCAGTAACAGAAGGCAGCAAACTGTAAAAATTAAACAGCACAGCGTAAAGGACGTTAACCCCTGCTCTTATTTTATCTGATGTTCTGCGGTTCCGTTCTTAATAAAATTTTCAACTACGCCAACAGCTTCCTTCCTTGCTCTTTCCAGGTCATCATTGATTATAATGTGGTTGAAGGAATGCTTGAATGAAATTTCATATGCGGCCTTGCTGATCCTGGCCTGAAGCGATTCTTCACTTTCGGTGCCTCTCGACTGGAGTCTTCTTTTTAATTCATCAACACCTGGTGCTTCTATAAATATGGATAAAGTTGTTTCGGAATATTGCTGTTGAACATGAATGGCACCTTTTACATCAATATCCAGGACCGGGATCTTTCCTTCATTCCAGATGCGGGATAATTCAGATTTTAGCGTACCATAATATTTTCCCTCATAAACCATTTCCCATTCAACAAATTCATTGTGCTGGATCTTATTTGTAAAATCCTCACTACTCATAAAATAATAATCCACACCATCTTTTTCACTGCCCCTCGACTGCCTGGTAGCAGCAGAAACAGAAAATACCAGCTTGTCAGGGAAGGTTTTTAACAGATGACGGGTAATGCTGGTTTTACCGGCCCCGGAAGGAGCAGTAATGATGATGATCTTTTGCTGGTTGTTTATGGTCATAATGAAACTTAATTCCAAAAATAAAAAGTCAAAACCAAAAGCGCCTGATTAATTACGGTTGCCAACCTCTTATTTTTGATTTTTGACATTTGCATTAATAAGATAATTTGGTTCCTGTGCAACATATTGAATTTTTTCATATAGATCATTTTGAACTCAGGTATCACCGTAAAAAAGCGAAACGTTCCCTTTCGCAGTTCATTGATTTTTTCTGGGAAACAGATTTCGATGTTTTGTATGATCAATACCCCAAAGGCTTTTCTGATGCTTTATTTCCAAATATCGGATATACCTATCTTATCAATCTGGGTACTCCTTTTATAATGCAACTGGAAGAAGAATCTTTTGAGGTAAGATCCGATGGTTTTTTACCGAGGTATAAAAACATGATCTGTCACCATTCCAGCGGAAATAAAATATTTGGGATCAAATTCAAAGTGTCTCCTGTGATATTTGAAAAGAAGGTCAACTTTTCTGAATACCGCGAATATATCTTTCCTCTTGCTTACCTCATAGACAGGAAGGTAACCGAACAAATAAAATCAGCATCCTCATTTGAGAGCCGGGTAGATATTGTAACGGAATATTACACTGGCATCGTGGAAAAATATTCCGGTTCCATGAAACAGGTTGATATTGTCACCAGTATATTAAAGGAATGCTCAGCTAATAATAATTTTGACATTTCAATCGGAGAGCTTTCATCAAGATTCAGGATCAGCTCACGAACCCTGCAAAGATATTTTGAAGCTGCTACCAGCATTACCAGCAAACAGGCCCTCCAGATTATGCGCATCAGGAAGGCAGTTGAACAAATTGCCACCGCTCCGGAAAATTTTCATTTCAGCACCTATGGTTATTATGATTACAGCCATTTTTACAAGCACCTCCGTCAGTTCCTGAACAGTCATACCATTGAAATCGTAAAGCCGCATTTGCAATTATTAAGAATGTAGGTAGTGAGGGATCAGCAATTACAGACTCCCGACGCCGACTCACTCCCGACTTCCAACTACAGACTCAAACTCCTCCCTAATTTCCTCCCGCTCTTCTTCTTTCTTCTTCCGAAGCGGTTGCTCTTTTCCTTGCCTGTTGTACTTTATTATTTCCAAATCTGTAAGTAAATCCGATATTAATTACACGGCTTTCCCTGTATGCTTCCCAGTTCTCTATATAACTTCCTTCGTAAGTAACTGTTGCTTTTGGTCTGCTGGTCCAGAAGATGTCGGTAGCGTTCAGGCGCAAGGTGCCATTTCCTTTCAAAATTGTTTTTTGTCCGCCAACTGCCAATCCCCATTGAGGTTGCATCACCATATATCCACTTCTTCCGCCTGTATTGAGGTTGGCATTGAATTCAGCAGACCAGCCTTTACTGAAACTGAAAGTATTATTGGTTCTGATGCTGGCTGCGGGTGCTCCATTGTCAAGCTGTGTCCCTCCAAGATTTCCATTATAATGGTTATAATAAATATTGAAGGAATTAATGGTATTCCACCATTTGGTTATTCTTATTGGAAGCGTTGAACTTAGTCCTGCATAATCAGATGATTCCAGGTTTACGGGTATCTGAACTGTAATGTTTGAATCCTGTCCGGGTTTGATCTCAAAAGTTGGTATCACATCAAGGATCTTCGACAATACCATATTCTGGGGATCTGTTGTATGGCTGTAGCCAAGCGTGAAATTTAAATTCTTTACGGTATAATTCATTTCATACGACCAGGTCATTTGTGGTTTCAATAAAGGTTCTCCTGTACCATAAATAGTGGCATCGATCTGGAATAAAAATGGATTCAGTTGCGAATAACCCGGCCTGTCTATCCTCCTGCTTACAGATACGCCAAGCGTTTTATCTTCTTTCAGCTTGTAATTAAAAAAAGCACTTGGAAATAACTGGAAATAGTCATTATTAAAGCTGCGGTTGCCTTTAACCTGCCTGGTTTCTATATTGGTTTGTTCGCCGCGCAATCCAACCTGAATATTGAATTTTTTATATTCTTTACTGATGTTAACATAACCGGCATTGTTGTATTCTTTATAAAAAAATCGGTTGGTTTTGGTTTCATCAACCTCTGAACCGGAAGGAAGTACAGAATAAAATTTCGCATCATTGTCGGAAGAAACGAGGCTGGTTTTAAATCCAGCTTCGAATCTGGCTCCTTTTTTCAATGGATTTACATAATCCACTTTGGCGGTTTTTAAAGAAAGATGTCCCGTCGGGTCGCCATCCAGTATATCATCATCTCTTTTTGGCGTTCCGTTCAAATTATAAAAGCTGCTTGCGATCCGTGTGAGTGATTTTGAATCAAATTTTCCATAATCAACATCAGCGGTCAGTTCTTTTCCAGTACTGTCGAATGTATGTTTGAAGTTGATGTTGGCTACTATGTTTTCAAAGTGGTCATTATTGGTACCGAGTGAAATGAAGCTGAAATCCGGCTGGTGATAAATATCATTCACCATGGTGCTGATAGTTGCCCTGCGTTTAAACCGGTTGAAGTTGGAATTGACCACAAAACCGATGATGGATTTTTTGGAAGGGAAGAAATCAGCACCAAGCCGCGCTGCATGAGCGTTAAAGGGCATCCATGCATGATTATCCTTGTCATCAGAACCTTTGAAGACCCCATTTTCATAAAAATTACGGTTGATGATGAGATGGTTTAGGTTTTCGCGGTATGCATAATTATAATTACCAAAGATGTTCATGAATTTGTTCCGGTAATTCCAGGTGGCTCCTGTATTTGCTTTTGGATAAACTCCCTGTCCGTAACCAAGTGTAAATGTTCCATTGGTACCTAATCGCTGGTCTTTCTTCATGCGGATATCTATGATGCCCGAATTACCTGCCGCGTCATATTTGGCAGAAGGGTTGGTGATGATCTCGATCCGCTCAATGGAATTGCTGGGTAAGCCGCGCAAATAATTGGCAAGGTCTGCACCCGACATAGGCGATGGCTTTCCATCGATCATTATAATGACGCCACTCCTGCCTCTCAGGCTGATGGCATCATTCTGATCTACCGTTACCCCGGGAGATCTTTCCAGTACATCAAGGGCTGAACTGCCCACGTTTACAATGCTGTTATCTACATTCACCACTATCCTGTCCGAAAGTTTTTGAATAAAAGGTTTTTTGGCTGTTACCGTTACACCCTGCATTTCCGTAGCCGGCTTGTTTTTAAGGCTGATGGATGGCAATACAACACCGGGTTGCGTTTCATTGATGGTAAATTCCGTACTGAAGCCTGTAACCAAACCAACCGCATTGGTTCTGATAAAGTATTGGTCGAATGAAAGGTTATCAAATTCAGCCATGCCCGATTTATCAGTCAGCGCGATCTTTACAAGCGAAGAATCCATGCTTTTTAAAACTTCAACCGTGGCACTTTCCACCGGTGTGTTCATTTCGTTCACAATATGCACGGTAACCTTACCTCTTTGTGACTGGGCATTGGAAATTAATGCGAAACATAATATTGCCACCAGCCCTAAAACTCTTTTCATGCGCTTTTATTTATTCAAAAAACAGAATAAAGCACAAGACCATATAGATAAATCATTACCAAAGCAGCAACAGGGATATGAAAGGAGCATTGAAAGTATCTACGAATAACATCGTGTCAGATTTTTACATTTAAATAATCCTGTTTTTTAGAAACAAACAGGCAAATTTGCACATGGATTATAATTTAAATGAGATCAACCATTTACTAAGGAATCGCCGGTCCGTATTTCCAAAACAGTTTGAAGAGGGAAAACATATTCCCGACGGGATCATTGAACAGATCATGGAAAATGCCACCTGTGCGCCAAGTCATGGTAATCTGCAACCCTGGAAATTTATTGTGTTTACAAATAAAGGTTTATCCAGGCTCGCCACTTTCCAAAGTGAATTATACAAAGAATCAGCCGGAGAGAATTTTAAGCCTGCCACTTATGAGAATTTAAAATCCAATCCATTGAAGGCTTCTCATGTAATTGCTATTTGTATGAAGCGTGATCCCAATAAAAAATTTCCTGAAGTGGAGGAGATCTGTGCCACTGCCACAGCTGTTCAGAATATTTATTTATCCGTAGCAGCTTATGGATTGGGAGGATATTGGACAACAGGTGGTGTAACCTACAATGAAAAAGCAAAACCTTTTTTTGGACTGGAAAATGACGATAAGCTACTGGGATTCTTTTACATCGGCCATGTTGCAATGCCCTCACCTGCAAAGAACCGTGCTCCGGTTGATGAAAAGGTTCAGTGGGTGAAATAAAACTTTCATTAAGAAGATCACACCCTCTGAATGTCTGCGCCCAGGGCCCGCAGTCTTTGATCAATGTACTGGTATCCCCGGTCAATCTGGTCAATGTTCTGAATAATGCTTTTTCCATCTGCACTTAAAGCGGCAATCAGCAATGCAACACCGGCACGTATATCAGGCGAGCTCATTTTGATGCCGCGCAGATTGAATTTTCTTTCAAGACCAATCACGGCTGCCCGGTGAGGATCGCATAAAATGATCTGTGCACCCATTTCAATCAGCTTGTCAACAAAGAACAACCTGCTTTCAAACATTTTCTGATGAACCAGCAGGGATCCTTTCGCCTGGGTGGCTACAACCAATACAATGCTGAGGAGGTCGGGTGTAAACCCGGGCCAGGGGTGGTCGTAAATAGTAAGCACACCTCCATCAAGATAACTTTGTATTTCATAGACCTCTTGTGCAGGTATATGAATATCATCACCAACAAAATCTAAACGGATACCCAGTTGCCTGAATTTTTCAGGTATGATACCGAGGTATTCCACACTGGCATCTTTTATCCTGATTTCACTTTGCGTCATGGCCGCAAGCCCGATAAAAGAACCTATCTCGATCATGTCGGGTAAAATGCGGTGCTGTGTACCATGCAGTTTATCTACGCCCTGTATCACCAGCTGATTGCTGCCAATGCCCGTTATCTGGGCACCCATTCTCGTCAGCATTTTACAAAGCTGTTGAACATAAGGTTCACATGCCGCATTGTAAATAACGGTTGCCCCCCTGGCCAGTACGGCGGCCATAACTATATTGGCCGTACCGGTTACTGATGGTTCATCAAGTAAGAGGTATCTTCCTTTTAATCCGTTTGTTGTAAAAGAGAAATAACCTTCGTGATGTACATGTTCGTATGTTGCCCCTAATTTTTCAAAGGCGATGATATGAGTATCCAGCCTCCTGCGTCCAATGCGGTCGCCTCCCGGTTTGGGGATGTAGGCTTTTTTAAACCTGCCGAGCATGGGTCCGGCAAGCATAACAGAACCCCGCAACATACCGCTTTTACTCCTGAACGCAGCGGTTGTGAGGTACTCGAGGTTAACATCATCCGCCTGAAAAGTACAGGTATGCCGGTCAGGTCTTTCAACCTTTACATTCATCGCCTGCAATAATTCTATCAGGTTGTTTACATCAATTATATCCGGGATATTGGTGATCGTAACCTTTTCTCCGGTAAGCAATACTGCGCTAATGATCTGGAGTGCTTCATTTTTTGCACCTTGCGGAGTGATCTCCCCTTTCAATCTTCTTCCGCCTTGTACTTCAAAAACCTGGGATGCACTACCTGGTACTTCCGACTGGTTGCGGCCTTTATTTTCTGTTATTTGTTTATTATGCTGATCTTTCATTTGAATTTTCTCTGTACAAAAAAACAACTATTTCATATTGCAAGGCAATTACTTTAACAACCATGCCCGATAAAAAAAGGTCCCGGCACATCCGGGACCCTTCGCTGAAAAATTATTTCTGAATGTAAAAATTGAAAGTCGTGTATCAACCTGCAATTATGTAAGGGGCTTTTTAATACCTCTTCTTCCCATATTTACCACCACCTCTCTTATCATTACGGCCGCCACCGCCACCGCCACGTTGCTGGAACTTTCCGCCTCTCTGGTTTCTGCCACCATAACCACCTCTGTCACGGTCACGGTCCTGCGAAGGACGATAGGCCTTTACATATGGCGTATTGGTAAATTCAAGTTGTCCCTGGGTAATATTCGTTAACTCGCCCTGAATTGCATCATCATGAACCACATCTTTATGCCAGTTGTTGTAGGCAAGTTTCATATAATATGCGATGGCATTTGCAAAGCCCTGACGCTTTTCAGGATTTTCCTCTTTCAAAGCCTTATTGATAACAAGCTCCAGATTTTTACCAAGATGAGAATACCTTGGATATCTTTTGGGATAGGGAAGCGGGTCAGGTTTTGCCTTATACGTTTCTTTTTCAGGGATCGGATAGGGGCTTTCCACATCGAGTTTGAAATCACTTATATAAAAAAGATGATCCCAGAGTTTATGCCTGAAATCTTCAACGTTTTTAAGATGAGGATTTAAAAAACCCATTAGTTCAATCAGTACCTGAGCCTGGCGCTGGCGCCGCTCTTTATCTTCAATGGTTTTGATATGTTCAACCATTTTCTGGATGTGACGTCCATACTCCCGCATGGTCAGGTAGTTTCTCGTTGTATTGTATTCCATCGGAGACAAATGTAATCAAGGATTGCACAGATTATGAGGATTTATATAATATTTATAAGGATTGCACAGATTTATGAGGGAAAATCGCGGATTATACGTGTGATGGTTTGTGTTTTTGGATCACGGAGGATCACGGAGAATCACGGATGAAGGGATGGCCACTGATGGCCGCGGATGATTGAGGTGATGGTTGCTTTTTTTTGAGGAGCAATAATACCTGGCGGATCACGTATGAAGGGATGACCGCTGATGGCAGCGGATTAGAGGGGTTATGGTTGCT
>CBIHLW010000034.1:0-13047 GCA_966210755.1 uncultured bacterium | reverse complement strand
GCTTTTATTGTGGAAGCCCCGCCCCACCGCACCTTATGCAGTTTATTTTATTTTAAAACGATCTTCGTCTTTCAATTTTATTGCATGTTCTCAAAACAGGAAACGGTATTGTTAAAAAAAGAATTCTGGACGGTTTTTGGTCAGTATATGTTACCTGTCCTTTCTTCAGAAGGCGAAAAAGTAAACTGGGTAAATTATAAAACAGGAGAAAAAGATATTTACTTCCGCCTCCATGCCGACAATAAAAAAGCAGTTATTTCAATCGAACTTACGCATAAGGATGAAGACATCCGCCACCTCTACTTTGAACAATTCCTTCAATTCAAAAACCTTTTAAATCAGAGCCAGGGTGAGGAATGGACCTGGCAGTTACATGCTAAAGATGAACATGGAAAAAGTTTAAGCAGGATATACAGGGAACTTGAACATACCAGTATCATGAAAAAAGAAGACTGGCCATCCCTGATATCTTTTTTTAAGCCCCGCATCATTGCCCTTGATGCATTCTGGAATGCGGTGAAGTATGGTTTTGAAGCCCTGAGATAAAATAATTTTAAGCCAGCTTACCTTTGCATCATGACCCATCTTTCTGTCAATATCAATAAACTGGCAACACTTCGTAACAGCAGGGGTGGAAATAACCCTGATGTGGTTAGATCTGCCATAGATGCGCAGCGTTTTGGCGCTGATGGAATAACTGTTCATCCCCGCCCGGATGAAAGGCATATCCGTTATCAGGATGTAAGGGAAATAAAAAAGGTGATAAGAACAGAATATAACATTGAAGGCAACTGCCGTGAACAAAAATTTATAGACCTTGTTCTTGAAGTACAACCACAGCAGGTTACACTGGTTCCTGATGAACTGGGCCAGATCACCTCCGATCATGGTTGGGATACCATTAAAAATGCCGGCTACCTCAAAGAGATCATTCCCGTGTTTCAAAAAGCAGGCATAAGGGTTTCCATTTTTGTTGATCCCATAGTTGAAATGGTTGAAGGAGCTTTTAAAACAGGTACGGACCGGATAGAATTATATACAGAAGCATATGCACGTTTGTTTGCAACGGGCAATCAACAGGCCGTTAAACCATATGTTGAAGCAGCAAAAACTGCCAGGCAACTGGGTCTTGGTCTCAATGCAGGTCACGATCTCGATCTCCATAACCTGAAACATTTTAAACAAAATATTCCATGGCTTGATGAAGTAAGCATTGGACATGCGCTGATCTGCGATGCCATTTACCTGGGATTTGAAAATGCCATACAGCTATATAAGAGGCAGTTGGCATGAAAGTCAAAAGCATGCACTGACGAGTAAGTGTCAAAATGTAAAATCGATCTTGACTTTTGAATTTGACTTTTAAATCATCGGTATCAACGGAATACCAGGCAACGCAGCCGATGCGGGGGCTGAGGCTCCCAGCGCACCAAGTGAACTCAGTTTCAAAGTGGTGCCAAGCCTGCCTGCCAATAATTTCTGAAAGCCTTTTGATTTCTTTTTTTCTCTTGTGATCAGGTATCCAATTGCAAACAGTGCTGCAGCAACAGCTAATTTTTTCCACATGGTACCCTTACTCTTTGGTATATAAGTGGGCACGCCATCTTCATCAAATTCCGCTGCATCTTTTACATACCTTCCTGCAGCGGGCATACCACGCTTCCAGAAATCCCTGGCAAGTTTGTGCAGGTCCTTCCTGGCCTTGTCACCATACATGGACTGACCATGGCCGGTGGCTATTACATTGGGTTCCATTGATGCAAGTGTTTTAACTGAACGGGCTGCTGAACCCCAGTCCGGCGTAAAATATTTCGGAGGACCACAAACATATTTCTTTTGTGAAGCTACTGCAATCAGTGACTCCTGCATGGTAGTAACAAATGCATCACCTGCAATCATAACTCCGTCCTTTTCACGGAACAAGCTAATGTGTCCGGGCGTATGACCTGGTGTATGGATCCACTTCCAGTCTTCAAGTTCTTTGATACTTCCATCCTGTGGTAATTCTGCTAAATATACTTCTGCATTGATTGGACCCTTAGGGTAGGCAAAAGACATCAGGGCCATCATACCACCACCCACAGAAGGGTCAGCAGGTGGATAAGACGACTGACCGGTGAGATATGGCTTTTCCTTATGATGGCAGTAAACCGGAACGCCCCATTCCTCTGCCATTTCAATTAAAGAACCCCGGTGATCAAAATGCGCATGTGTCATAATGATTGCCCTGGGCTTACTTCCATTTCCAAATAATTCAGCAACCAGATTCCTGATCTTTCCAGCTGTTGATTTTAAACCGGCGTCTACCATTACCCATCCTGTTGACTCCCGGTCCTGAATAATATATACGTTAACGAAAATGTCTTTTAATCTCCACACTCCTGGTGCCACTACCCAGGCATTACTTCCTAAACTGATCTCTTTTGTAGCTGTTGCCTCCCTCCTGTCTACTAATGTCCGGTTCATATGATTTATTTTGTGTTATAAGTATAATGGAAAAGAACAAATTTTATGCCCGCAGCGGAGTCGGGCATCATTGCCTGAAGCTGACCATGTGGATTAATTAATGTGGAAGCAAATAATGGTGCGCCTGCCAGTGCAATAGCTGCATCACTAGAAATGAATATGCTTTCAGCAGCTTAATTATTTCAATGACTCATTTCAACCATCCTCATTCAGAATTGGTGGCTGGCCCTGATGCAGAATAGATTTATACTCATCAATTCTGGCCCTGCGACTTCCCTTTGAGCATATGTTTGAATCGGCTGAATGTTTCCGGTTGGATGTTCAAATAGGAAGCAAGGAATTTTTGTGGCACTCTTTGAAGCAGTTCGGGGTTCCGGTGTACAAAATCTAAAAATCTTTCCCTTGGAGTAAGCTTGATCATATTCATCTGCCAACGGTCTTTAATGATCATTGTAAATGTGATCACCAGTCTTCCCAGCCGTTCCATTTTATGACTGCTCAGATAAAGCTTTTCAAGATTTTCGTAAGTTATGGAAACAACTGTTGTAGGCTCAATGGCCTCTACATCGTATTCGGAAATATTACGGCTGTGAAAAGACTCCTGTGCATGTATGATATGGCCTTCGGTTGAAATTTGTGTATTGATCTCTTCCTTCCCTTTTTTATAATATTTCCTGGCAAGTCCTTTCGTAATAAAATTCAGGTAATCTTCGGTTGCGCCCGATGAAGTGATCGCCTGTTTTTTTTTGAAATGCCTGAGTATAATATATGGCCTGATCATTTCTTCAAATTCAGCCTCACTAAGGTCAATGAATTTGTGAAGGAATTGAAAAAAAGGGCGGTAACTGTCCATTAATAAGGTTTATATGTATAAACTCTTTACAAAGATTGTACTAATTCCGGTATTGATAAAACCTTAGTTTTGCGTCCCGAATCTCCGGGATTAATAAACAAACTGCAACTCAATGGCACAAAAGATTAAAGTAGCCAATCCTGTGGTGGAACTGGATGGCGATGAAATGACCAGGATTATTTGGAAATTCATAAAAGATAAACTGATCCTGCCCTACCTTGATGTGGACATCAAATATTTTGATCTGGGTGTGGAGTACCGCGATCAGACAAATGACCAGGTAACTATTGATGCGGCAAATGCCATCAGGCAATATGGTGTTGGGATCAAATGCGCAACCATTACTCCAGATGAGGACCGGGTTAAAGAATTCAACCTGAAACAAATGTGGAAGAGTCCTAACGGAACCATCAGAAATATCCTGGATGGTACGGTGTTTCGTGAACCTATCGTAATTAAAAACGTTCCGCGCCTGGTAACCACATGGGACCGCCCAATTGTAGTAGGCCGTCATGCATTTGGAGATCAGTACAAAGCCACAGATTTTGTGGTAAAAGGAAAAGGTAAGCTTACGATCACTTTCGAAGGCGAAAATGGAGAAAAGCAACAACATGAGGTATACCAGTATACAGGTGAAGGTGGTGTTGCCCTTGCTATGTATAATACGGATGAAAGTATACGTGGCTTTGCCAGAAGCTGTATGAATATGGCCTTACAGAAAGGATGGCCGTTATATATGAGTACAAAAAATACCATCCTTAAGAAATACGATGGCCGCTTCAAAGATATTTTCCAGGAAATTTTTGATGCCGAATTCAAAGATCTTTTCAAAAATGCAGGCATTACTTATGAACACCGGCTGATCGATGATATGGTGGCCTCCGCTATGAAATGGAATGGCGGCTTTGTATGGGCCTGTAAAAATTATGATGGTGATGTACAAAGCGATTCGGTAGCCCAGGGTTTTGGATCACTTGGTTTAATGACCTCAGTACTGGTTACGCCCGATGGAAAGACCATGGAAGCCGAGGCAGCACATGGCACGGTTACACGTCATTACCGCGAACATCAGAAAGGCAATCCTACATCAACTAATCCCATTGCTTCCATATTTGCCTGGACAAGAGGATTGGCTTTCCGCGGAAAACTTGATAACAACCAGCAACTGATTGATTTTTGCCAAGCACTTGAAGCGGTGTGTATTGAAACGGTTGAAAGTGGTAAAATGACAAAAGACCTGGCCCTCACCATCAAGGCTAAAGCAGAACATGGAAAGGATTATTTATACACGGAAGAATTTCTTGATGCGATAGACGAAAATCTGAAAAAGAAAATGAATAAATAAAATAAAAGCGCCCTGGATTTACAGGGCTCTTTTTTTATAACTATGCGGCTCTGGTCATTACATCCAAAATACCTGGATACCAAAGGAATTGTTGCCTTATGGAGGGAAGCGCTTTTAGCTAAACATGTACTTGAAGGCAAAACAAAGGGCTATAAAAATCATCCGCAGTTAAAAAGATTTAAGGATCACGCGGAACCTGTACATGCCATCAATTATTACCTGTGCAAGATCCATGAAGAGGCAACGTTAAGAAGCTACAGGTTTGATCATGAAAAACTTAACTGGAATTGTAATCAATGTACCATGCCTGTTACAAAAGGTCAGGTGGATTTCGAAGCAAGGCATCTAAAGAACAAACTAAAAGAAAGAGATGCTGTTCGTTTAAGCCAGTTCAACACCATTTCAACAATCGAAGTGCATCCCATGTTCTATCTGGTGGAAGGGCCTATAGAAGAATGGGAGATCCTTTAAAAAAATTGGCGCAATTCGCCCTTCAAACTGCCGCTTATACACCCTTTATAACCCATGGCCTGTGTTTATTTTTGTATAAATTAATCATATGCAAAAGATCACTCCCTTTCTATGGTTTGATGGACGTGCGGAAGAAGCCATACATTTTTACACCTCAATCTTCAAAAATTCAAAGATCATAAAAATATCTTACTGGGATGAAAGCAGTCCCTTTCCTCCCAACCAGGTGATGACAGGAGAATTTGAACTGGATGGAGAACTGTTCTATGCCTTTGATGCGGGACCGGCGTTTAAATTCACGGAAGCCATTTCATTTCTTGTTGACTGTGATGGACAGGAAGAAGTAGATCATTTCTGGGAAAAACTTTCAGAAGGTGGAAATAAATCACAATGCGGGTGGCTGAAAGATAAATTCGGAATTTCCTGGCAGATAGTTCCTAAAGTGCTGCCCCGATTAATGAAGGACCAGGATCCTGAAAAAAGAAAAAGAGTGATGGCAGCCATGATGAAGATGACTAAGATCATAGTAAAGGATATTGAAGAAGCCTGACCTGTTAACTGTTCAACTCATTAAGTTTATCCTGTTGTTTTGCTAACACAAAGCAGGTCAGCAAATCCTTACCTCAACCGGCATATCTTTTAGCTTGGCTACACAGAGATCATGAACTGCTTTTGGTATTCCAATGATCATCCTGCAAAAAAGCTGTGATTCATTTTCAATAATGATACAACCGAATCTTTTCACCACCATCATGATATCGTTCATGATGGTGTAATTAAAATTCAATTCATAGTTTATCAAAACCGGTTTTTGGATCCTGGGCGTTAACTGCAACGCAAGAGAAGTACTTGTTTTATACGCCTGGATAAGTCCGGGCACGCCCAGTAAGGTGCCTCCGAAGTAGCGGACAACGATCACGGCAACATTAGAAAGTTCTTTGCTGTCAATTTGCCCAAGTATGGGTTTACCGGCAGAACCGGAAGGCTCGCCATCATCGCTTGAACGATAATTATTTTTATCCGTACCAAGGCGGTAGGCAAAGCAATGATGTACCGCTTTGGGATGTTCTTCTTTAAGGGCTTTGAGATACTTTTTAAATTCTTCTATGGATTGTACGGGATAGACAAAAGCCAGAAACCTGCTCCCCCTGTCCTTATATTCTGCAGATGCAGGTTTTTCAATGGTATAATAATGATCCATTAATAGTGAATTGTGTTTTTATAGCTGCGGATTACATCATTGGATAGATATAGAACGCTGATAAGATCTTCATTTTTCAAAGCAGGTGCCGCCAGACCCTCATGTGCGCTCATTTTTTTATTGGTGATGACTCTGGCCTCATCCCAGGCACCTTCATCAATAAAGCTTTGAAGAAGCTGATTCCCTCCTTCTATCAATACGGAATTGATGTTTAACTGGTATAAAGCATTTAAAACCTGGTGAACCAAACTGGCATCTTCTGATACCTGGTAATAATAAACACCTTTACTGCTCTGTTCATGAATGGAACCGGAATGAATGGTATGTTGGTGAAGATTAAATACAATAGTTGCTTGACCTTTTGTAAACAGATTAAGATGGTGCGGCAACCGCAAATGAAGATCCGGAATAAACCTTACAGGATCCTTTCCGGGCCATAACCTGGTATTCAGCTGCGGGTCATCGGTCAATGCGGTATTCGTTCCTGTCATGATCCCCATCTCCTCACTTCTCCATTTATGAACCATCCTGTTACTGAAATCATTTGAGATCTTTAACCTGCGGCTGTTCTCACCAGCTATTTTACCGTCATTTGTCTGTGCCCATTTCAAAAGAACAAAAGGCCTTTTCCTTGTATGAAAAATAAAAAAACGATCATTCAGTTTTCTGCATTCTTCTTCCATTACGCCCTGTATCACATTTACTCCGGCCTGTAATAATTTTTCAACGCCCCCGCCATTCACCTCCGGAAACGGATCCCTGGTTCCTATCACCACCTGCTTTATCTTTCTTTTAATGATCATATCGGCGCAAGGCGGCGTTTTACCGAAATGAGAACAGGGTTCAAGAGAAACATATAAAACAGATTGTTCAACCAGATGAAGGTCTTCCTGTTTAACGGAATCCAGGCAATTGACCTCGGCATGGGCTTTACCAAATTCCCTGTGGTAACCTTCTCCAATGATCCTGTCATTATGAATCAGCACAGACCCAACCATTGGATTGGGAGCCACATAACCATTTCCCAGAGTAGCCAGCTGCAGGCAACGTTGCATGTATTTCAGGTGGTTATTCAATTCCATCAGCAGGGCTCAAAAATAACCAACATGGTTTAAGTTTGGCCTATGAAAATTATTGAAGCAGAAAACCATATCCGGGAAAAACTAAGATCCCTGTATGATGAAAACGAATCTGCCAACATTGCGGCCCTGGCCCTTGAACATATCACCGGCAGCAACCGTACGGAAAGAATTTTGCATAAGGACCATACCATTACACCTGCCCAGACCAGGGCAATGGAAACCACCATTCAAAGATTACTGGAACATGAGCCCATTCAGTATATCATGAACAAAGCGTGGTTTTATGGAATGGAATTGTATGTAGACAAAAATGTGCTGATACCAAGACCCGAAACGGAAGAACTGGCCGAATGGATCATTAAAGATGTGAAAGCAAAAGGCCTTCATGTTTTTATGAAACAATCAAATGAGGCTGATGAAACCACACGGCTGAAAATAATTGATGTGGGAACCGGCAGCGGGTGTATTGCGCTTGCCCTTAAAAAAGAAATGCCCCTGGCAGAAGTATGGGGTTGTGATATAAGTGACAGCGCTTTGAATGTAGCCAGGAGAAATGGATCTGAACTTGATATCAGGGTTGATTTTCAGTCGGTGGACTACCTGAACCCTGCACAGCAGAAACATCTGCCTTCAGTGGATATTGTAGTGAGCAATCCGCCGTACGTGCCTGAAAAAGATAAAAATGACATGGCTCCGAATGTACTTCAATTCGAGCCGCATACGGCCTTGTTTGTACACAACAATGATGCGCTTGTATTTTATAAAGCGATACTTGAATTTGGAAAACACAGGTTACATCCTGATGGTACCATCTACATGGAAATTCATGAAAATTTTAGCCATGAAGTAAAGCGCCTTTTTGAAGAAGGCGGATATAAAGTGGAGGTAAAAAAAGATATGCAGGGAAAGAACAGGATGATTAGAGCTATGAAGAATGTTAAGTAATGAGTGAAATATAATTTATTGGCCAAAGGCTATTTCACATTCGCCCCTACTTTAACATTATACTTCTTGGCAACACTCATAATACGAACGATCTCACCCCAATAGGCAACCGTGTCGGCATTAATGATCACGGAAGGTGTGTCAATATATTGCCTTGCCTTTTCAATTTCAGTTTTTAGCAGGGTATCAAGTGCATAATAATCAACCGGTGTTGTTCCTAAAAAATACTGGTGGTCCTTGTTTACTGACACCACAATATTTTGTTTGGTCTTAAGATCCCTGGCGCCTCTGGGATTATTTACCTTCATAATATTCGGATTGGCCAGGGTAGCTGCAATCAGGAAGAACAATAACAGGATGAACAGGATGTCGTTCAGCGGACCTGTATGTACTTCAGTATGTGCTCTTAATTTTCTCCGGATATTCATTTAAAATAATTGATTGGTATTTCAAACACGCTTCATTCTGCTTCCAGTCTCCCTCCCTTCTTACTCCTGTCTGGTTTTATCTTGTCGGCTCCTGTAGTATGTCAATAAACTCTGAACTTGATGCTTCCATTTTGTAAGCAGTTTTATCAACCAGGGTAGTCAGGTAATTATGTGCTACATAAGCCAACAAACCAATGATCAAACCCGCAGCGGACGTGATCATCTTGGTATAAATACCATTGGCCATTGTTTGGATATTAAAATCATTACCAGATGCAAGGGCATAGAACAACTGAAACATACCAATGATGGTACCAAGAAAACCAAACATCGGAGCAATACCGGCTATTAAGGACAATATGGAGAGATTCCGCTCCATATTATACAGCTCCAGCTTTCCTACATTCTCCATGCTCTTTTCAATGCTGTCTATAGGCTTACCAATACGCTGAATGCCCTTATCAATGATCCTTGCTACGGGATTATTGGTATTCTTGGCAAAACTCCTTGCAGCACCTACATTTCCGCTCATGATATGATCACGTATGATATTCATGAAATTACCTTCAATATTGGATGCTCTGCGGATGGCTATCCACCTTTCAAAGAAAACAAATATGGTGACCACTAAAAGAATAACCAGCGGAAGCATGATCCATCCGCCAAGAATAAGAAGCTCTATAAGTGAAATTTTTCCATCCTGGTTTGAATCTGTAACTGAACTAACAGCATTGGTTGTATCTGTGACGGCTTGTAGCAGGTCGATCATACGGTTTGTCTTTTACCCGGTAAATGTAAATTAATGTGATGAATAACGTAACGGTATCTCTTATATTTTGCCCGGTACGCGAATAGATCAAAAAAATGCCGTTAATATAACTGCATTTCATTTTTTAACTTATCAACAACAGCTGAGGTCTCAATGGACAGATTTCAATTACTTAAGTTTTCGAAAAAAACTGAAGTGATGTGTAATGCCGCATCCTGTAATCATTTCATACATATATGGCCCATTATTCCCGGAAGTACACATATATTTCAACTCTCCTGTTTTTTTGACGGCCTGCCGGTGTGGAATTATCAGAAACAGGTTTTTCACTGGACCATCCCCGTGAAATATACCGTTGATCCCCATCTGCTTTATTTAAATACCTGGTCACAGCCTCAGCCCTCGCCCTGCTCAAAACCTGATTTGCCTGTACATGTCCTATATTGTCTGTATGTCCTTCTACCACAACAGAATCAACCTGATTTACGGCCATCATCTTTAAAATGTTATCCAGGAATGGATAAGAAGATCTGACCAGTTCATCCTTACCCGATTCAAACAATATATCAGGAATAACAAGCGTATCTACTTTTTTAATGATGGTTGGTGAGATCCTTACAATTTCCAGGGGCTGCTTTCTTTTATACTTGATTAACCGGTCCAGATATTCATGCCTTTCATCCTGCATATAAATATCATCTATGCTCTTTTCCCAGTCAGGACATAATTGTTCATTTTTACTTAGTGGGATTAATGATACATCATCTATCAAAAAATAAAAATAATTTTCCCTGTCTATACCCGTGGGCCCGGTAATATCTGTGTTATTAAAATATCCGAATGTAATAAAGCGCTCAGCGCCATTGGCCTTATAATCAACAGCTATTTTTTGCCAATTGGTATCCTTAGACGGCTTTTCATTTCCATTAACCAGATAAAAGGTTGGCTGAATATCTTTATAAACCCTTTTTTCAAACAGAAAGTCGTGAGAACTAAAATAAACTCCTACACTGTCCAGGATCGGATGTACGGACCTGATAAAGAATTCAAGCCGATAAGTATTTCCTGATTTCAGGCCACAGATCAGGCGGCTCCTTACAAAGGTTCTGTAAAAATTCTTTTTTGAATGTCCGCCAATGAGAGATATAAAATGTGAACCGCTATTTGCAAGCCTTTTGTCTTTGAAATAATATATAAAGGAAGGAACAGTGTATATCCAGCCTTCGGGTGCACAGTTTACGTGGTATTCAGTGCATATGTTCTCCTCTTCAAATCCACCATTCACCAAAAGGTTTTGTGCTGAAGAAGTTGAACTTAGGAATAACAAAATATAAAATAACCTGTGCACCTGCCACAAACAGGTACTCCCAACTTTAATTGTATCAATTATGATCTTATTTCCCAGATACATGCAAGGTTTACTATTGTTTCTACAGCCTTATTCATATCCTGCACGCTGATGAATTCCAGCTTTGAATGAATGGCCTGTTCTCCTGCAAATAGATTGGGACAGGGAAGTCCCATAAACGACAACCTGCTGCCATCTGTACCACCACGGATGCTTTCCATTTTAACCTTAAGACCACTCTTAATGATCGCCTCCTTTGCATATTCAACAACTTTTGGGTGCAGATCCAGTATTTCTTTCATATTGCGGTACTGTTCTGTTACATGAAATTCAAAGCTTGCTGCTGGATAATTTTGCATTACGCTTTCAACAATTTCTTTCAGGATATCTTCCTTCTTTTTCAATCCCTCAGTTACAAAATCACGAATGATAAAATCAATAACCGCTTTTTCAGCTATGCCATCCACACGCACGGGATGTATAAAACCTTCCTTCGCTTCGGTGGTTTCCGGGGAAAGGCTGTTTTTTGGCAATGAAGCAAGGATGTCTCCCGCTATCTTTAATGCATTTACCATTTTATTTTTTGCGTATCCGGGATGGGTGATCACCCCATGAATTACCAGCTGAACGCCATCGGCACTGAAAGTTTCATCTTCAAGCGAACCGGCTTCTCCTCCATCTAATGTATATCCGAAACTGGCACCCAGTTTTTCCATGTCTACTTTTGCTGTACCCTTACCAACTTCCTCATCGGGCGTAAAAAGTAATTTGACCGTGCCATGCGGCACGGAAGGATTCTTCATGAAAAAATTGGCCGCATCCATGATCTCTGCCACTCCAGCTTTATCATCCGACCCTAAAAGAGTGGTTCCGCTGGCTGTAATGATATCGTGTCCTATAAGTTTTTTCAGGTAAGGGAAATCCTTTTGTTTTAAAACCTGAATGGGATCATCGGGCAGTACAATCTCATTTCCCTGATAATTTTTGTGGATGATGGGCTTAACGCCGGTGCCGCTGGCATCGGGTGCTGTATCAACATGTGCGCAAAAGCAGATCACCGGTACTTCTTTATCCGTATTGGAAGGTATGGTACCATATACATATCCATATTCATCCATGTGCGCATCAGAAATGCCCATTTGAATTAATTCTTCCGCAAGAATTTTTGAAAGGTCCTTTTGCTTTTCAGATGTAGGGAAAGATGATGATAACGGATTGCTTTGTGTATCTATCTGTACATACCGTATGAATCTTTCCGCTGCTGTAAACTGATAATTTTGAAACATAAGCAAATGTAGAACAGATAAGATTTCATTTCATTTTTTGCAGCTGCCTGGTTTTTACCTACCTTAATATCAACCAAAACCAAAGCAATGAAAAAGATCCTGGTCGGCGCCCTTGTAGGCGGTTTAATTATTTTCATCTGGCAATTCCTTTCTTTTGCGGCCATAAATTTTCATGAACCCGCACAACAATACACCGAAAAAGAGCAGGCGATACTTGACTTTTTTAAGAGCCAGAACCTTGAAGAAGGAGGCTATGTTATTCCCGGAGTTCCTCCCGGAGCAAGCAAGGAAGAATATGAATCAAAAATGAAAACTGCTGTTGGCCAGCCATGGGCTAGTATTCAATACCACGATAGCTGGGAAGATAATATGATTATGAACATGATCAGGGGCTTTGTTGTAAATGTGATAGTGGTATATTTTTTCTGCTGGTTTGTAAGAAGAATGAATGCGCCTTCATTCAGCAATATATTTACAGGTGCATTGGTAACAGGCTTGATCATCTTCCTGAATGCTCCGTACGTTAACCACATCTGGTATGACAGTTTTGATATATGGGCTTTTCTGATGGATTATGTGGTAAGCTGGGGATTAGTGGGGCTGTGGCTTGGATGGTATCTTACGAGGAACAGCAGGGAACCAAATAAGGTAAGAGCTGATGAAAGAAAAATAGAAATGGCTCCATAAAATATTACTTCCTTAAATAAAAAAATCGCCGTTGACATGGCGATTTTTTTATTTACAATACTTATTTTATTAAGGCATAATGATCCTTGATGAAGGACCGATCTCCACCAGCTCGATATCAAAGATCAGGTCCTGGCCGGCCAGGGGATGATTAGCGTCCAGCACC
>CBIHLW010000033.1:0-13130 GCA_966210755.1 uncultured bacterium | reverse complement strand
CCCACCTTCCGGGTCCTTCCCAGTCGGCCTGATAGGTGAACAATACATCTTTGGAAGTAATACCGCTGCCTACAAATCTGGTAGCTGCGTTATGCCATGAATTGCCTCCGGAAACATAACCCTGCCAATTGGAAGGCAAACCGGCGAAATGAAAGGCCAGGTCAACAACATGTGTTGAATTAGCCAGAAACCAATGTGATTTCACAGCTGCCTCTTTTGGCAAAGATTCAATGATATGACTCCATTCAGTGAACTCAAAATATACTTCTCTCAATCCGCCATCTTCTTCAATAATTTGTCTTGCCTTATTCACCGAAGCATAAAATCTCCGGTTATATGCGATATATACATTTCCATTAAACTGCCTTGTTGCGTTTAACAGCCGCTTTAATCCATCCTTGTTAAGCGCCCCGGGTTTTTCAACCAGGATATTTTTACACCCGGACTCTAAAAGCATGATTGTATTTTCTTCAAGGGAATCGACACCCGTTGCAATAATGGCATGTAACGGCGCTTGAAAATCGTTTAAATAAGATCTCAATCCACCGGTTACAACTCTGATACCTGTCTGTTCAGAACATTTTGCGGCAGAAGATTCACTTCTTCCAATTATTTTGGCTGGTATGGAAGCCGACCTCAGTACCTGGGCATAAGATACAGCCATTGGGCCTGCACCCACTATTATCACCTGATCTATGTTAAGGGACATAATTTATTTGACGGCGTATTATTGTATTGATTGATCTTCCCGAGAAATACCTCAATCATGGGCATATGCAACATGGATGATTCCTCCAGGCTGGTAAGTTGGCAGGTACCCTGTTCTATCAGATCTTCGGTTATAAGGTTTGTTAACTGACTTTGCCGTAAAACCGGAAATTCTGCCATTTCAGATTTCCAGTCTTTCCCGGATTCCCTTATCTGGATCCTTTGCTTGCTTTCTTCAATAAAATAAGAATGGCCTGGCAATTCAATATGAGCCTCCAGTGGGTGATCGCCACCATCAAAGCACTGTATTACCAGTTTGTTTCCCTTAACGTTTGTAACCGTAAGCATTCCTGAAAGCTCCAGGTAACCTTCTCTTTTCGATTTAATTAAATGCTGATCAAGAAAGGGAGTGATCTGAACATTGTGATCATTGCTTAAATAGGAAAAGATATCGATCCAGTGAATGGTATTACATGCAAATCCCCATGAACTTCCGTTTACCGTCATAACAAATGGAACATCCTTAATTTCATTTTTCAACTGAATGTATCCGGGGTATTGTCTGCGGGGACAATTAACCCAGGTCGTTACGCCTTTCTGAGATAATTTATCACGTACAATATTGTAATCTTCCAAACAGGGAAATAATATTTTTTCGAGAACCAGGTATTTCATTGTTGAGATCTGCAATAAAGATTCTATAACCTTTCGGCGTACCATTGAACTCGTAGCCACAACAACAAGAAACAGATCGGAAGGCAGTACGGATAGATCACTTTCAAATCTTATTGAATGAACTGTATTTTCAGCAACCTCATTCCATCTTAAACGGGCTGTTTCCAGAGAAGCTGTGCCTGGATCAATAACCCAGATATTTAAAGGTTGTTTTACCAGCGAGAGTGCCTGCAAATGACGGCTTCCTAACTGACCTGAGCCAACTATTGCTATATTATATTTCATGATCAATCACACCCTTTTCAAGAAATGTCTCAGCAATTATCCAATCCAACGGAGAATCAATATCTATTGAATGAACCTCATCCATTACATATTTTCCAATTTTCTTAAAGGAATTAATAGGGCCATTTTTCAGGCTCTCAACATTTATTACATAGATGGCTCCATTAAGCTCATAAACTGTTGGCGTATCCTGCCTTCTTACAAAATTAGCCTTCTTGGAATGTTGTAACCAGCCATTTTCATCTTCTTCCATCAAAAGATAATATGGGTTAGCCTTTGTTTCTTTTACAGAAACCAGCATATCCATCCCGCTCTGAAATTTTGAAATGGCTTCCTTTACATGTGTAAAAGTTCGAAAGGGCGAAGTAGGCTGCAGGTAAACCAGAAGTTGATAATTTCTTCCGATACTGGAGTAATGTTCTATTGCATGCAGCATCACTTCATAAGCACCTGCCTTATCTGATGAAAGTTCGGGAGGACGGATAAAAGGTAATTCATATCCATCTGCCTTTACAATATCTTCAATATGTTTATCATCTGTACTAATACAAATATTTATGTCAGCTGTAAACTTACGGGCAAGCTCTAGTGGATATTTTATCAATGGTTTCCCTGCCAATTCTTTATAATTTTTACCAGGTACACCTTTTGATCCGGCTCTTGCCGGTATCAGAAATAAAATTGATGGCATTATAAATTCAGGTGTTTTATATCTTCCTGGGCTTTTTCATAATCATTCATTTTACCTATATCAAGCCAATACCCTCTTATTGGATAGCTTACCACTTTTGAACCTTTATCCATAAGCGCCTGGATCAAATCAGGCATATCATACTTTGTATTATCGGGAATATGAGATAATACTTCCCGTTTCATAAGATAAATACCGGCATTGGAATAATAATTATAAGTAGGCTTTTCAGATAGTGCCGATACCTGATTTCCTTTATTGGTTTCAAGTACGGCATAAGGAACATTTACAGAATAAACTGTTGCAGCAATTGCAAGGTCAGCACCTGAATCAAAAAAGTTGGCATAAAAATCTGAAAAGTCAAGATCCGTCAGAATATCTGAATTCATAACAAGTATGTGTTCAGAGTTCCAGTCGGTTACTTTACGGACTGCCCCTATGGTTCCCATTGGTTGATCTTCGTGTACATAATCGATCCTGATATTATAATCCGAGCCGTCTCCGAAGTGATCCTGCAACATGTTTCCAAGATAATTGATGCTGATCCTGATATGATTGACCCCGAATTTAATAAGCCTTTCAATATTGTGTTCAATAATAGGCTTCCCGCCTATCGGAAGTAGTGGTTTGGGAACCTTTAAGGTTAAAGGCAATAAACGTTTGCCTTCACCTCCAGCCATAATTATAGCTTCTACAGGAACAATTCCTTTGATGAAATCAATATCAATAACCTGGATAATCTCCTTTTGCTCTGAAACAAGAGGCAAAAAACGAATTGATTTTTGTTTACAATACCGAACAACATCTGTGTTGGGCTGGCTGCCAACAGCATATGTACATTCAGTGTTCATTGCGCAATCTATCCTATGCGACATTTCCGCACCATTTATCAAAGCACGCCGTATATCGCCATCGGAAAGAGAACCTAATAAATGATTATTGTCATCTACCACAAAGACATCGGCATTTGCCAGCTTAAGATCATCAATTCTAAGCATAGCTTCCCTCAGTGTGGTTGATGCTTTCATCAAATGTCTTTGCCAGTCCTTCATTGCCAAAATAAATTAAAAGTGAAATTCAACTATGAAAGTAGAATTTTAGTGATTTTTTCAACTGCACCTCCATTATAATAGACGTTTTCCCCATTGTAATCTCCCAGAGACAAACCTTTATTGATTGCCTCAACTATAGATCTTTCCTCATTATCTGCATTTATCACGTTATCTGAAACGGCTCTGCCTTTTTGCCTGTCGCCGATATTCACTACATGTTTTTTAAAACTTGCAGCTTCAATTATACCGCTTGAGGAATTGCCTACAACAAGATTACAAAGCTTCATACAACTGAAATAACCTCTGGTACCAAAATTCTCAACTATTTTAATATTTGGATTGTCCGATGCAAATTCAAGATATACCTTTCGCATGCTGTTGCCACTTGTGTCTGCATTGGGCATAGTAATTATTATCTGGTAACCGGCAAACTGACCCAAAGCTTTTATAAGGGTTTGTGCACGATTAGTATTCAATTCTGCTTTTACTGTTTCAGGATGATAGGTAACAAGAATTGTTTCCTTGGTAAGATCAATATCATACTGCTCCTTGAATTCCCGGGAGCTATAAAGTTGTAAATGATTCAGGTTATCAAGGCTTAATGAACCAACAACGTGTATATTTTCATTGTTGCCCCTGATCTCTTCAACACGCTGCGCATATATAGCGGCAGAAACAAAGTGCATGTCAGAAAAAATAGAGAGGCAGTGCCTGAAACTATTATCGATAGCTCCTAAAGTTGTTTCCCCCCCATGAATATGTGCGATCTTTAAACCAAAAGGAACAGATGCACTTACAGCGCTAAACATCTCATACCTGTCACCCAGACATAATACCAGGTCATAATTATTTTTTTCCCTGCTCCAGATCTCAGCAAAGCGCATTAACGTTAATGCCATACTTGAAGCAACAGACAATTCAGAGTCTGACGCCAGGATGTTTTCAACTTCATAATCTATATGGAAACCATCTGCTTTGATCTGATCAATTGTGTGACCGTGAAAGGATGAAAGATGTGTTCCAAAAGCAATTATCCTCAGATCACATGCCGGATCATTATGCAAGGCGCGCATCAATGGAAGGTAGATACCATAATCGGCACGCGAACTGGTTAATAAAGCTATTCTCATTTATTCAAAATGATCTATTGTAAAAATTTCATCCTGTTCAATGGACCTTTTCAATTTTTTTCCTATGAATTCATGAATCCGCATAGGCGATATACCATTGCCAGGCCTTTTGATTTCAATATCATTTTCTGTTACTACGGAACCACTGGCCAGGTACTTTGAAGCTACAAGACTTTTACGCGCAATATCCCTGTTTTTGATCTCAGATGCACTTGGTTCTTTGATACCGGAGCCGCTCAATGCCTTTTCAATATTTCTTATTGCTGAAACCATTGCTTTTAAGTCGTCTGGTTCCAATGAAGCCTTATGATCAGGACCTTCCATATTACGGTCAAGGGTAAAATGTTTTTCTATGACCGTTGCTCCCAATGCAACGGCAGCAACAGGTACTTCTATTCCAAGGGTATGATCAGAATAACCCACTTCTATGTCCAGCTCATTTTTTATGTGGTTCATGGCTTTGAGATTTACATCAGCCATTGGTGTTGGATATTCCGTATTGCAATGCAAAATGGTAATATTAGCTTTTGAAGCTCCGGCATCTAACAAAACCTTTACCGCCATCTTTACCTCATCCATTTCACACATACCCGTAGATAATATAATTCTTGGAAAGTTTTTTGCCATATCCTGCAGGTAAGGAAGGTTGGTAATTTCACCTGATGGTATCTTTCCTATGGTTATACCTTTCGCTTTTAACAGTTTACTGCTTTCCTGATCAAAGGGCGTAGAAAGAAATTCAATTCCTTTTTTTCTGCAGTAAGCCATTAAGTTGTCATGATCATCTTCAGAGAGCTCGAGCTTTTTAAGCATATCAAACTGGCTTTCAGTTTTACCTGTTGTTGCAATTTGATATTCAGCTTTCGCAGCTTTCCTGCTCGCAAGTTTTTCAGCCTTAAAAGTTTGAAACTTTACTATGTCTGCACCGGCATTAAAAGCTTCATCTATTAGTTTATAAGCAAGGGAAAGGTCACCATTATGATTAACGCCGGCTTCAGCTATAATTAATACCCCTTTCATTTAAATCTGTCCCCTATTTTTATTTTTACAGATGTTTCCAATTCCAACACCTCCAGTGATGAATCGAGTGTCTTGACTATGTATCCATCATTTGTTTTACCTACAACCTGCCCTGGAATGCATTTATAGGCAGGAGCGTTTGAAATTAAAACTGACTTATTGATCTTTATCTCCTGGCCATTCAAACTTGTTCTTGCAACAGGTCCTGGTGAACAAACGCTTCTAATAAAATTAAACACATCCCTGCTACTCTGATTCCAGTTAATCACTTCATCGCCTTCTCCCCTGATACCGCAATAAAATCCAACCGGATGAATAGATCTCTGAGGAACGGGATTTGCATTTCCTGACTGGATCAGCTTAATTGCCTGGTATAATAAATTTCCGCACTCTACAAAGGCAACTGTAAGCAATGATTTATAATTATCGTTATCAGATATAGGGAAGGTTTTCTGAGTAATAATATCTCCCGTGTCAATCCCCTCATCTATGTAGTGTACTGTAATTCCAAATTCCTTTTCATCATTTATCAAAACCCAATTAAGAATATTCCTTCCCCGGTAAAATGGCAATTTGCCTGCATGGCAATTGATTGTTTTATATGGCGGAAGATTCGTTATCCTGTTTTTAAAGATCTGATTATAGCTCATTGAAACAAACAGGTCGCAATTATAGTTGGATGCTTTCAAAAAGAATTCATTAGAATTCAACAGAACACCCTCCAGGTAGTCAATTTTATTTGACAGCGCTAAACCTTTTAAAATATCATCTTTGGTATCCCTGCGCGGAACAACAAACTTTACCTCAAGAGATTCATCAGCTAATAATAAATCTAAAGCATGATGGCTCCAGGGCCCATCAGCAAAATATCCTATAGAAAATTTTTTCATCATCATTTACCAGGTCTGTAACTACTCGGAATATTTACCACCCTTTCTTCCAGCCAGATAGCATTGGAAAGATCTCCTTTCAAACAGGTCTGGAACATGGGAAGCTTGTTCATTAATTGCCATATGGGCCTTGTCATTATTTTGTTTTCGTTGCTGTACTCAAGAAAAGATCTTTGCTCTTCCTGGTTACTGAACAGGATAGTGTTGAGCCAGAAATTGGCAACAGTTCCCTCGCGCTCCCAGACAAATGTTTCATTTCTGCTGCTGAAATATTCTTTATAGGTAAGGGCCAGTTCTCTTTTGTTCTTAAGAAAAATATCCAGCTGCTCAAGCTGTGCACATGCAAGGGCCGCGTTCAGATTGGGCATTCGGTAATTGTATCCTACCTGGTCATGCCTGAATTCATACGCATGCGGCACCTTGGCCGTAGTTGAAAGGTGTTTGGCAAGCTTACCTAATTTCTCATCACTGGTTACAATGGCGCCACCTCCACCGGAAGTAATAGTTTTATTACCGTTGAAACTGAAAATACCAAGTAAACCGAAATTACCTGTGTGCTTATTTTCAACATAGCTTCCTAAAGACTCGGCTGCGTCCTCAACAATTACAATGGAAAACTTTTTACACACTTCCATCAATTCCCGGATGCGTACCGGAAATCCGAAACTATGCATGGGAACACAGGCCGCTATTTTTTGTCCAGTTGATTTGATCTTACATATCCCTTCTTTCACTTCCGCATGCTCATGTAACCAAACTTCGAGTGCCTGTGGAGACAAACCTAAAGTATCCCTGTCAACATCAACAAAAATGGGCTGTGCACCTGCATGGGCAATAGCATTGGCTGTGGCGGCAAAAGTTAAAGGTTGTGTTATTACAGCATCTCCGGCTTTTACACCGGCAACCAACAGGGCGAGGTGAAGGGCAGTGGTACCATTCATGGTGGCAATGGCATAACCCGCACCGGTTATATCGCACATCATTTCTTCGAACCTGCTAACAAAGGGACCTACTGAAGAAACAAAAGTGGAGTCGATGGTTTCCAGGACATATTTTTTTTCATTGCCGCCAAAATATGGTGCATGCAAAGGAATAAAGTCCTGGGGCTCATTAAAAAGTTGCCGGATCTTCTGAAGTACCGGTTCGTAATTATTATTCATCAGATATTGTAAATATCAGCTTTGTACTGTCTGAGGTTGGCAGGATCCCTGAACCAGGCCACTGTTTCATCCAACCCTTTTTCCAGTGTATAACCGGCTTTCCATGTTGTTTTTGAAATGAGCTTTTCATTTGATCCAAATAAACGGAACACTTCACTTTTCTCAGGTCTCATTCTCTCATCGTCGGTAATGATCTTTGCATCGGGCCTTATCCTATTGATCAGGCTTTGAGCAAGGTCTTTTATGCTGATCTCCGACTGGGTTGCAATATTGCAGTCTTCCCCTATCAATTCGTCTGATTTGGCAATGGCAACAAAGCCCTCTGCGGTATCTTTTACAAACAAGAGATCACGTGTTGGACGCAGATCTCCCAGGCGGATCTCATTTTTGCCATTCAATAATTGAATGATAATGGATGGTATCACGGCACGCGCCGACTGACGGGGACCAAAAGTATTAAAAGGACGCACAATGGTGAGTGGCAGATTGAAGCTTCTGTAAAAAGATTCTGCAATGCAGTCTGCTCCGATCTTGGAAGCGGAATAAGGTGATTGTGGTTGCTTTGGATGCTTTTCATCAATGGGAATATATTGGGCAGTACCATATATCTCCGATGTAGAAGTAACGAGCACCCGTTTGATACCCAGGTCTTTTGCTGCCTGAACAATATTCAGTGTTCCTTTTACATTGGTATCGATATAGGAATCGGGAGAATGATAACTGAAAGGGATAGCTATCAATGCTGCCAGATGAAAAACAATATCACAATCCTGCATGGAGGTGCGTACGCCATTCGGATCCCTGATGTCTCCGGTAAAAATTTCAATCTCACTGATCTTTTCTTTAGGGAAAGTATCCAGCCATCCCCAGCTGTTGAAAGAGTTGTAATAACAAAATGCCTTTACTTTACAACCTTCCTCAAGTAATCTTTCTACAAGATGACTGCCGATAAAACCATCAGCGCCTGTTACAAGTACTTTTTTACCTTTTAATTCCATATTGGATTTATAATAATGCTGCCGATGATGAACACGGCCTGTTTTGAATTAATCTTCATATGCTGCTACCTTCTTAAGATAGTGGCCATACCCGCTTTTCTCAAGAGCATCCGCCTGTTCCAATAGCTGGGCCCTGTTGATAAAGCCCATCCGGTAAGCTATTTCTTCGATGCACCCGATTTTGGTACCCTGTCTTTTCTCGATCACTTTTACAAATTCACCTGCATCATTCATCGATTCGAAAGTTCCGGTATCCAGCCAGGCTGTTCCCCTGTCAAGAATAGCCACTTTTAATTTTCCTTTTTGCAGGTACACTTTATTTACATCTGTGATCTCATATTCTCCTCTTGCAGATGGCTTAAGATTCTTTGAAATACTTACCACTTCATTGTCATAAAAATACAATCCGGGAACTGCATATTTAGATTTAGGCCTGGCAGGCTTTTCTTCAATGGAAAGAACTTTATTATCGCTATCAAATTCAACTACACCATATCGCTCGGGATCAGATACCTCGTAGGCAAAAACATATCCTCCATCTACATCACTAAGCGTACGCAATTGTCTTCCCAGTCCCGTTCCATAAAAAATGTTATCCCCCAGCACCAGAGCCACCTTATCATCTCCAATAAATTTTTCGGCTATTACAAATGCCTGTGCCAACCCATTGGGCACCTCCTGAACAGCATATTCGAATGAACATCCTATTTGCGAACCGTTACCAAGCAAACGCCTGAAAGAACTATTGTCTTCCGGTGTGGTGATGATGAGCACCTCCCTGATCCCGGCCATCATCAGGATGGACAGCGGGTAATAGATCATAGGCTTATCGTAAATGGGCATCAGCTGTTTGGAAATAGCTTTTGTAATGGGGTAGAGCCTTGTACCGCTACCGCCTGCCAGAATGATTCCTTTCATGGTTGGATTTTGATTTTCTGCAATTCAAAGAAAAAGATTATTAATTATCAATCATACTGTTTTTCATAATACTTCTGATATTCTCCGGTGGTTACATGCGAAAGCCATTCTGTATTTTCAAGATACCAGTCGATTGTTTGCTCAAGCCCTTCTTCAAAAGTTACACCCGGTTTCCATCCCAATTCCTGATTGATCTTTGTTGCATCAATGGCATAGCGGCGGTCATGGCCTGGGCGGTCCTTCACATAAGTGATCAACGCTTCGCTTTCGCCAGGCTTCCTGCCCAGCTTTTTATCCATTAAACTACAGAGCAGCTTTACAAGGTCTATATTTCTCCACTCATTGAATCCTCCGATGTTATACGTACCGCCGTTCTTTCCTTTGTGAAATACAAGGTCGATGGCAATGGCATGGTCCTTAACAAAAAGCCAGTCCCTCGTGTACAGCCCGTCTCCATATACCGGCAAGGGCTTTTTATTTATGACGTTGTTGATAAACAATGGGATCAGTTTTTCAGGAAAATGATAAGGACCATAATTATTGGAACAATTACTGACAACAACAGGCAATTGATAGGTATCGTGATAAGCCCGGACAAAATGATCGGAAGAAGCCTTGGATGCCGAATACGGTGAATGCGGATCGTAAGGAGTTTCCTCCGTAAAAAAGCCCTGCTCCCCTAATGCACCATATACTTCATCTGTAGATACATGATAAAAACGTTTTCCTTCTGAATTTCCTTTCCAGTACTTGTTTGCCGCATTTAAAAGATTTACGGTGCCAACCACATTGGTATATACAAAATCAAGGGGAGATAAAATAGAACGGTCAACATGAGATTCCGCGGCAAGGTGTATAATGCCATCCGGCTGGTAGGAACTGAACAAACGATCCAGTTCATTTACATCAAGGATATTCACCTTTTCAAAAATATAGTTGGGCTTTGATTCAATGTCGCGAAGATTTTCAAGGTTACCTGCATAGGTAAGTGCATCAAGATTGATGATCCTGTAATCAGGATATTTAATCACAAACAATCTTACTACATGTGAACCAATAAAACCGGCACCGCCGGTTATGATGATCGTTTTTTTCATTTTTATTCGATAAAAAGATTTGCCATGGGATGCCATTCTCCCTTTTTCCCTACAGGTTCCTGGAACCTGATGGTGTGGGCAAGTTCAATGGATGGCATTACATCATCAATTCTGCATCCCTGGCCTGCCATTATGGATGAATAATTATTTTTATGAAGTTCAGTAAATCCTGAACTGAAATCAACATGGTGTCCGTTCACCACCATTGAACGTACGGCGCTCCTGTTGTTCAGATCAGGAAGATCAGTTTCATTGATGCTTAAAAACCATCTGACCCTTGCCTTTTCCAGTTCCAGGAAACCGGCAGAACGTTCCGCATTGTGCATTTGTACAATACAATTCTGAACAGATCCGAAGATCCAGATCAGCATATCAAAAAAATGAATTCCGATATTGGTGGCTATGCCTCCGGATCTGGCAGGATCGCCTTTCCAGCTGTTGTGGTACCACTTACCCCGGGGAGTAACATAAGCCAGGTCTATCTCATACTTGTGGGATGCTGATTCATGCTCTGTTTTCTTTTTCAGATCAAGAATACCTGGATGATGACGTAACTGAAGAATATTAAAGATCTTTTTACCTGAACTATTTTCAAGGTGTTTTAGTTTTTGTGCATCATCCGGATCCAGCACAAGCGGTTTTTCGCAGATCACATCAGCGCCCGACAGCACAGCTGTCCTGATATTTTCTTCATGCAAATGGTTTGGCGTACAAACCGAGACATAATCAACGGGTGACCGCTTCTTACTGCATTGCTCAATAAAATGTTTGAATTCGCCCGGATCTGTAAAAAAATCAGCAGATGGAAAATAACTGTCAAGCACACCCGCCGAATCTGAAATATCCATAGCCGCTACCAGTTCATTGCCGGTTGATTTAATGGCATGCAGGTGCCTCGGTGCTACAAAACCTGAAACTCCGGTCAGCGCAAACAGCTTCACCTGATAATAGTTACGGTTTGGTTTTTCAACTGATATTGCTCATTTGTTTCAGTGCATAATGCAAAGCCCTGTTCATCAAAATGTAGCCGGCATCCCTTTTCACTCATCCATCCTGATTGCCTTGCAGGGTTTCCCGTCATAATACTATAGGCTTTTACAGGTTTTGTTACAACAGATCCGGCCCCGATAAATGCATAAGCCCCGATCTCGTTCCCACAAATGATGGTTGCGTTGGCACCAATGGTAGCGCCTTTCCTGATAATGGTTTGCACAAATTGTCCCTTTCGGCTAACTGAGCTGCGGGGGTTTTTGATATTCGTAAAAACAACAGAGGGTCCAAGAAATACATCATCTTCACAGCTAACGCCCTCATATACCGAAACATTATTCTGGATATGTACATTAGCGCCGATTCTCACATAACTGCCAATAAAAACATTCTGGCCTATCACAGAATCATTGCCAATACAACAACCCTGCATCAGGTGGGTAAAATGCCAGATCCTGACTCCATCACCAATAATACAGCCTTCATCAATAATGGATGTAGGATGGATGAAAATTGACATGAGAATAAGAAATGAAAAATGGAAAAAGAACCCGCACTTATTAAACCTGCGCCAATTCTTTTAAATAAGTTTAAGAGTAAGCAAAGTGGTGATGCTTTCTATACCATTCAAAAGTTGTTTTCAAACCATCTTTCACACTAACACCGGGTTTATAATTCAGCAGGTTGCCGGCTTTGCTGATATCAGCAAGACTATGTTTTACATCGCCTTTTCTTTCCTGTCCATATTTTGGAGCCAGGTCGCTTCCTGCAACTTCCTTGATCATTTCGAAAAGCTGGTTCAATGAAGTTCTCTCACCATAAGCAATGTTGTATACCTGATTCACAGCAGCAGGATTGCCTGTGAACAGGGCCAGCTCGTTTGCCTGCACCGCATTTGCCACAAAAGTAAAATCACGGCTATGCTCGCCATCCCCATTAATGGTAGGAGGCTCATTGTCAAGTACTGATTTTATAAACAAAGGAATCACAGCAGCATAAGGTCCGTTTGGACTTTGCTGAGGTCCGAATACATTGAAATAACGCAGCCCGATAAATTCAATGCCATAAGTAGTGGCATACACATTGGCATAAAGCTCATTCACATACTTGGTAACCGCGTAAGGGGAAAGAGGATTTCCAATTTTTTCTTCAACTTTTGGCAGTCCGGGATGATCGCCATAGGTTGAAGAACTTGCGGCATATACCACACGCCTGATCCGTTTTTCTTTTACAGCAGTAAAGATGTTGAGTGTACCCGTTATATTTACTTCATTAGTTTTAAGAGGATCGTTAATAGAACGGGGAACAGAACCCAGTGCAGCCTGGTGTGACACTACATCCATTTCATGGCAGGCGGTTAGGCAGGTATTAAAATCCCTGATATCTCCTTCAACAAATTCAAATTTTTTGTTGGCAGAAAAATTTTCGATTTTCTTTTTATTACCTGTTGAAAGATCATCAAGAATTCTTATCCATTCCACATCCGGATTCAGAAGAAGTTTATCTACAAGATTAG
>CBIHLW010000032.1:0-13240 GCA_966210755.1 uncultured bacterium | reverse complement strand
ATCCTATGAAAGGCGAGGTGCTGATCAATAATAAAAAAGTTGAAAAAGATGAATTGAAATATTTGTGGAAGCAAATTGCTTATGTGAGGCAGCAATCTTTTTTTATTCATGATACCATCATTAAAAATATTACCCTGGAGGAAATTACTTCCGATGTAAACAGGCTGGATTGTGCTTTAAAAATATCGGGAATCCGGGAAATGGCAGATCAATTTCCGGAGGGCCTGGAAAAAATCATTACAGAGAACGGAAAAAATATCAGCGGGGGGCAGCAACAAAGAATATCAATTGCCAGGGCTTTATATAAAGAGGCCAGCATAATTCTTCTTGATGAACCTTTCAACGAACTGGATGCATCATCTGAACAACCACTGCTTGATCACTTCAGCAAAATGGCAGCCGGCGGCAGGATCGTTATCATGATCACCCATAACCCTGCTAATTTAAAATTTTGCAATAAAATAATTGACCTGGATGAGCCAACATAAAACACTTGTAATTCTGAGTCCGGGTTTTGCTTCTTCCGAAGAAGATACATCCTGCCTGCCCATGCAACAGCATCTTGTAAAGGCCTTTAATGAAGTGGCACCGGAAGTGAATATCATTATTCTAAGTTTTCAATATCCTTATCATCATGGTGTATATAACTGGTTTGGCAACGTAGTTTTTAGTTTCAATGGAAGAAACAGGGGAGGATTGCAAAGGCTTTTTTTAAGACGGAAGATCCATACGGTTTTACGTGAACTGAATAAGCGGTCTCCCATTTCAGGGTTATTGAGTTTCTGGTATGGTGAGTGTGCGGTTTCAGGCAAGCGCTTTGGTGACCAATATGGCATTCCGCATTATTGTTGGATATCCGGGCAGGATGCCAGGAAGGAAAATAAATATCCGGCGCGTGCTTCCTTAAAAAGCACAGAACTTATTGCGATATCTGATTTTATCCGTGATGAATTTGAAAAAAACCATAAAACACGGCCGTTCAGGGTAATTGTACCCGGAATTGATATAGGATCTTTTAAAAATGAAGAAAGAGATATTGATATTTTGGGCGCCGGTTCTCTCATACCATTAAAAAGATTTGATATTTTCCTGGAAACCGTATCCGGACTGAAAAAGCAGTTTCCTGGCATCAGGGTAGTATTGGCTGGTGATGGAACCGAAAAGGAGAAGCTGATAGCCATGGCAAATGATTTTAAACTGGAAACAAATATTGAATTCCGCGGAGCGGTGAAACACCATGAAGTTTTACAACTGATGAAGCGAACAAAAGTTCTGCTGCATCCTTCTTCTTATGAAGGATTTTCAGGCGTATGCCTGGAAGCACTGGCTGCCGGCGCGCATGTAATTAGCTTTACAAAAGCTATGAAAGAGGATATAAACCAGTGGCATATTGCTGAGACCAGCGAAGCAATGTTATCGATAGCAGCATCCATTTTAGAGCACACCAATACATCTTTTGATCCTTCAAACAGCTTTTCCATAAATGATACAGCCAGGAATTTTCTTGATCTTTTCTTCAGGGATTAACCACAACCTCATCCTTTCTTAAGATCAGGTTTATCTTTCTAACGATGGCCTCAAAAGAAAGTTCGTCTTTAAATTGCCTGAGTACTTTTTCTCTTTCATTTTCCAGATCGGTGTGTAAACTTTTTTCCAGAATTGAAAGTAATTCACGGTCATCACCAGCTTTAAAACCATATCCGCAATGGCCTTTCATTTTTTGAAAAGAGGTGATGTCCGTTGTAATGGGAATACATCCGCAGGACATGGCCTCACTCAGTGCCACTCCGCTTCCCTCATAGTGTGAAGCGGAAATGTAAAAGTCAGCACTATTGAACCAGTCTGTAAGGGCATTATGGGGCACCAGTCCTTTCAAAAAAACATTACCCCCCATAGCGTGATCCAAGATCAGTTTACTGATTACAGGTAATAATTCCTCTGTCTGAAAGATCATATATAACCGTGCCTTTTGATGGCGTGCTGCGAAGTCAAGGAATGCTTTTACCACTGTAACAGGATCCTTATTGACAGTGAGGCCACCTACCCATAAATAAACAGGATGGCCCGACACCTTTGTTATATTCCTGGCCATAGCTTCATCCGTAACCTGGAATACGGATGAAGCCTGTATCACTTCATAGATTTTATTTTTATCAATGTTTCCTTTCCATTTTTCACCGAAACCTGGAGAAGCAAAAAGGTATGCTTCAATATAACGGTCAGCCATTTTCTGAAACAGTTTCTTAATACCCCCGAATGGCTTTTCTGCTCTGTGAAGCAGGATGATCTTTGTTCTTTTTCCAAGTGTCAGTTTTAACTGTATAACCTGCAGGGGGAATATTAAACCATTGATAAATACGAAATCAGGTTGCAGGTCTTTTATCAGCCTGTGGATCTTAAAAGGAAACCTGGTTGTTTTACCTTTTAGTCTGGTAAATAGATATTGTACGCCATTCTGTTGAAGCCGGCCATTATAACTGATGTGTTCTATACTGATAACTTCATGATCCGCGGCGAGCTTTTCAAGTATCCCGGTATATGCTTCTATACGGTTCAGCCATTTATAAGGATCGGTGAATTCAGGTGCACCGGAATAACTTGTAAAGATCAGTTTGGGCATGTGGTTGTTTTCAAAAGATATCAATATCTGCAAATGTGAAGCGTAACTTTTCAGGAGGAATGGAAGATCCGAAATCCTGGTAGAGCGCATGAAATGAAGGCGATGTGGGATAAGCGGATGCAAAAAGGGCGTGTAGATTTGTTCCGGGTGAAATATGAAATTGTAATTGTCTTTTCCCCAACAGGAAAGCCATCCTTTTAAGCCCCGTGATCACTTTATTGAAATTGGTTTCATTTACACCTTCAAGGTCGCCAATGGCCAATCCCTGCCTTGTGTGTATCCATATATTTACATCATCTATTGAAATAACTTTTGTTTCATTGTAGGTTCTGTTATTCAGGTACCCGGTGCTGCGGTGTACACCACCAAATCCTTCTGAAAGCGCTGAACTTTCAATTCCCTTTAACCCGGTTAGATATGATTTCAACAGCGCAATGGTGTAGGATTTGTAGATATTCCCGAGAAATCCTGCCTTCAGTGACACTTTCTCAAGTGGTAAACTGTTTACATTTATTATAAAGCAATCCATCCGGTGCATCAACTGCCATCCCAGTTTGTTTACCGCACCATGATAGGAATTCTGATTAGGGAAACCAAATACCAGTTTTATTCCCGATTGAATACAAAGTTCAAAGGTCAATTTGGAAAGTTCTACGAACATGCCCTTGTACCTGTATTGCGGATGCGTCATGGTATCTGCTGACTGGGCTGAAAGCATCAGGTCATCTCCATATTTCAAAAAACAGGGTATAACACCATAATAGGCAACTGGAACCTGATCCTGGTTATAGGCAATGAATCCAATATCCCGGATGCCTGTATATGCTGTATCATATTTTTTATAAAAGAGATCTTCATTCACCGGCAGATCGTATACTTCTGCATGGAGCCTTGCCAAATCCATCAGGTTGTTTTTATCCAGTCGGGTGACGGTGTATTCCTTTGTTATTGCTTCAATCATAATTCCCGGATATGCTGGCGTGCATTTGATTAACAGGTGAAATAAATGGATTTACCGTAAGTCTTTCTCTTAAAGAAGTACTGGTGCGGTCGCTGTCGTTGATAAAACTGGTGGCGAGAAGCCGGGTATAGCCTGTAATGTTTGCTTCTATGATCGTTTGCGGGGAATAAGATCCGTAAGGAAATGCAAGCGATCTGACCTCCTTTCCCGTAATATTTTCCAGAAATGATCTGGACCTGGTCAGGTCATCCCTTATCTCTTCAGCAGACAGATTTGCAAGATCATTGTGGTAATAACTATGGCTTCCAATGGTGACCCATTTACTTTCAGACATAGTTCTTATCTCATCAATGTTCATTTGTTTCCAGTAATCCTCATGCACCTGCTTTTTTAAAGAAAAAAATCTTTCAAAATATTTCATCATTTCTTCTTTTGCTTCAAAACCTTCCAGGCGAAGCCGGTCAGTCATACCCAACCCTGAATGGTTGGAAATGTACCTGCCATGCCTGTTCCTGGTAAAATTTTCATCACGGAAAGTACATTCTGAAGGTCCGTATTTTCCGGCTATGCTTAACAGATCATTCCACAGGAAATCATATCCGCTTTCGCGAATGGCAGTAATAAAGAAACTGGCCGGCACCTGGTACTTTTCAAGAAGAGGTAAAACATATTTATAATTATTGGCAAAGCCGTCATCAAAACTCAGAACAATGGTATACCTGTCCTTACTGAAGTTTCCCTGATAATAATCATCCAGAGAAACGATCTGAAAATATTTTTTATAAAACTGAAGTTGTTTTTCAAAAGTTTTCAATGCAACAAAAAGCGTATTGAATTGAAAAGGATCTTTTAAACATATGCCGTGGTAAACCAGTATCCTTGATCCGCTGGAATGTTCTAACCTGTTTTTACCCCAGCCTATTTTCCAGCCAAGGTCACGGCCAACCTGGTTCAGCTTTCTTCGTATTTTGATATTGATGCCATTAGCTGTCATCCGGATTTTAATATTTATTAGTTTTAGTTATGCGCCTGCTGCAAAAGGTTCTAACCAGATTCAATGGACTTCATTATCGCCAGGAATATCTGTGTCTGGCAGGGAATGATCATTCGGACACGCTGCAGGTATATATTCTTTCTGACGGAAAACCTATTAAAGATATTACAAAGCTTCATTGTTTTGTAGGCTACAACCCGGTTGTATTTGCCATTTCTTCCCATGATCTTTCCACCTCAGCTAATGAAAACCTTCAGCTTGTTTTCACCAAGTGGCACATAGATCAAAACGCTGTTTTTTCTAAAAAGGATGCCATTGCCATGCTCCATCTCAAAAAAATTCCTTCAACACATAACGAAGGTTCGGTGTTGTTTTATGAAGGTGTGCTGGGAGAGCATCATTTTATTCCCGGATTTTACCAGCAGGTAATTGCACTGAATAATCATATAATTGGCAAAAGACCTGGAAATGTTTACCTGGAAGGGAATCTGTACAAACAGGTGCAGATCGCCTATTCCATTCCAAGGAAGATCTCTCTTATCACAACAGGAAATGATCAGGTGTTCAACCTTTTTCCCACTGATCTGCATGGTAAGTCAGGTGATCAATATATTATCTCATTGAGACATGAAGGAAAGGCCTGCCGCCAGGTAATGGAAAATAAAACTCTTGTACTTTCTGATGTTGCGCCGGAGAGCTATAAAAACGTGTATGCACTTGGCAGCAATCATATGAAGGAGATGAAAGAAAGATCGTCTTTTGATTTTGATGCGGGAAATTCAATTCATTTTAATCTTCCGCTGCCAAAGCACCTGGTTGCATACAGGGAATTGAAATTAACGGGCAGTTTTATTCATGGTATTCACAGGATCCTCCAGTTTTCAATTGTGCACGAACAGAAAAATGTAGACCGGTTGCCGGTATTGAAGCACGTTCATAATTGCCTGGCCACCTGGCAATTCAGATCGGGGAGGCCGGGCAACTATCTTTTACGCTGAACGTATTTATTAACGCCTTCAAAATCTTAACTTTAGTAATGAGCATTCTTCTTTTTAATCCCAGAAGCGCCAATTCCAAACCACGTATTCCCAATTCCATTTTAAGCATAGCCGCTTCGGTGGAAGGTAAATATGAATATGTAATCGTGGATGGCAATATGGAAACAGACCCCTGGGTTAAAATAGATTCATTGCTTTCATCGGGAAAGGTGCGGTTCTTTGGATGCACATCCATGCCCGGGCCCCAGTTGAAACAGAGCATTCCCATTTCAAAGAATATCCGGGAAAAGTATCCGGATATCAGGATCATCTGGGGTGGATATTTTGCATCCAACCAGTCGTCAACCGTTTTGAATTCAGGTTTTGTTGATTTTGTGGTGAATGGTCCCGGCGATAAATGTTTTCCTGAATTAATTGATGCGCTGGAGAATAATAAAGACTATTCCCTTATCCGGAACCTGATTTATAAAAAGGATGGACAGATCATCCGCACTACCAAAGAAGAATTATTAAACCAGGACGAATTGCCGCCATTGCCCTACCACCGGTTAAATTCATTTTACCCTCTTCAGCGTTACCTGGGCAAAACCTACCTGGGAACAAGGACCATAGCCTATCATTCCAGTATTGGCTGTCCGTTCACCTGTTCGTTCTGCGCTGTTGTGCCCATTTACAATGCACGATGGAAAGCCAGATCCGCAGACCTTGTGTATAAGGATATTAAATTTTTGAAGGATAATTATGGTGGCAATGCCATTGAGTTTCACGACAACAATTTTTTTGTTTCGGAAAAAAGAACGGTTGAATTTTCAAATCTTATCAAAAAGGAGAATATGGTATGGTGGGGTGAAGGGAGGATAGACACCATCAATAAATATTCAGACGAATCCTTAAACATCATGCGCGATTCAGGATGCAGGATGATCTTTTTCGGTGCTGAAACCGGTAATGATGAAATATTAAAGAAAATGGATAAAGGCGGAACCCAATCTGCTGACCAGATCCGTTCATTTGCTGCCCGGATGGCCAGGCATGATATTATTCCTGAATATTCTTTTGTTTTGGGTACGCCTGCCGACACACCCGAAAAGGCAATGCAGCAGATTGAACAGGATATTGAATTTATAAAAGAAATCAAATCCATCAATCCCAAAACGGAGATCATAATTTATGTGTATAGCCCGGTGCCAACAGAAGGATCGGACATGTACAATAAAGTACTTGCAACAGGATTCAGGTTTCCTGAAAAACTCGAAGACTGGATCAGCCCGCAATGGGAATCATTTGACCTGCGGAAAAATCCGCTTACACCATGGCTTACTCCACAAATGATTGACAGGATCAAAGATTTTGAAACTGTGTTGAACAGTTATTATCCAACAGTTTCAGATATCCGTTTGTCGCCTTTTAAAAGAAAACTGATGCGGGTAGCTTCATATACAAGGTATAAATCCGGCATATACCGTAAACCGTATGAACTAAAAGCATTGCAATTGATCTGGAAATACAGGCAACCTGAAATTGAGGGATTTTAAATGAGAGCACTGGTAAAATATATCATGGCCCGCACTTACAGGCCTCTGCTGGTGAAATATCTTTCTTCAGTGAGAACCTATTCCTACGCTGGTATACATCTTGAAATACCACCGGAAGTTTTTCATCCCGGATTTTTTTTCAGTACAAAATATTTGCTGGCATACATCAGGCGAAGGAAGTTGCATGATAAAACTTTTCTGGAACTGGGTGCAGGCAGCGGACTGATTGCCATGTATGCGGCCAGGCAACATTCAAAAGTTACCGCTACGGATATCAATCCTGTTGCTATTGAATACCTCAATAAAAATGCAGCCTCCAATAAAGTAAATCTTGAAATTATCAGTTCTGACCTGTTTGAGCATATTCCGGCTCAAAAATTCGACTGGATCGTTATCAATCCGCCTTATTATAAAAAAGATCCTGTTACACATGGTGATCATGCCTGGTTTTGTGGAAGGAATGGCGAATACTTTCGTAAATTATTCAGGGCACTGGGAAATCATATCCACCCGGCATCGGAAGTGATCATGGTTCTATGTGACGGCTGTGATATTGAAATGATCCGGCAAATGGCCGCTGAATATTCATTTGCATTGCAGTGTGAACAATCAAAGGATACAATTGTAGAAAAGAATTATATTTTTTCAATTATTCCAAAACATTGAAAACGGTTACCAACCATAATGCCATTCATCAGGAGAACCAGGTAACAAAGCGTTTCCAGGATCTTTATAATGCGTTGAGAGAAACGGAAAACAGGATATGTTCAGATGAAGAACTATCCAGCCTGCCTGAAGTTGATGCCCGGCATATGTACCATGAAGAATGGATGATTCGCAGGTCTTCTTTTGAGCGGCTTCGGAAATACCTCGCACATAAAAAAGGGCCGCTTCAAATGCTGGAAGTAGGTTGTGGTAATGGCTGGCTGTCGAATGGATTATCCATGATCAGCAATTCAATGGTAACAGGAATTGATATCAACGCACTGGAAATTGAACAGGCAAAACGGGTTTTTAAGAACAGGGATAATCTTTCGTTCATATTGGGCGATATCAGGTCGGCCGGTATATTGCCTTCTTCAGTTGACATCATAATATTTGCAGCCTCTATACAATATTTTTCCAAACCCGATGAGGTGCTGGTTCCCGCATTTGACCTGTTAAGGCCTGATGGAGAGATACACATTATGGATACCAAATTTTATAAACCGGCCGAAGTGGTAAAAGCTAAAGAAAGATCTGCTTTTTATTTTCAGTCACTGGGGTTTGACGAAATGTGCCAGGCTTATTTTCATCATGATATCAACAGCCTGGAAAAATATAATTACCGTATTATGTACGATCCCAATCATTTGTTCAATATAATACTGAAAAGAAAGGATCCTTTTCACTGGATCATGATCAAAAATAAATGAAGGCTCAGTCTTTATATCATACTTATCAAAGGTACAGGACCTTAAAAACGCATAGGATCAGTGCACTTCCCATTGTTATTCTCATGCCGCACAGCGCCTGCAACTGCCGTTGTGTGATGTGTGATATCTGGAAGGACAATAAGAACCTGAAACAACTGAATGAAGAGGATATTTCCGGATTGCTTTCAACTTTAAAAGACCTGGGAACAAGGCAGGTGCTGATGTCGGGTGGAGAAGCATTGATGAATCAGCATTTTTTCAGGCTTTGCCAAATGTTGAAGCAACTAAAGATCAGGATCACCCTTTTATCCACCGGTTTATTGATCAACAGGTATACTGATCCAATTTTGAAATGGGTTGATGATCTGATTGTTTCTTTGGATGGAGACGCGTCAACCCACGATGCCATAAGAAACATCAGCGGTGCTTATGCAAAGCTCAGTGAGGGTATCAGGGGGCTGAAGCAAAAACAGCCGGACTACCGTGTAACATCAAGAACCGTAATACACAGAATGAATTTCAGGAAATGGTCGTCCATTATTCAAAGTGCAAAGGAAATGGGTATAAACCAGGTAAGCTTTTTACCTGCTGATGTAAGCAGCCATGCATTCAACAGGGAGGTGTTGTGGAGTGAACAAAAGCAACATGAGGTGGCGCTGGAAATTCAGGAGCTGCAGGAAATGCGGGATGTATTGGACCAGCTTTTTACAGATCATAAGGAAGATTTTGAAAATGGCTTCATAGCTGAATCGCCGTCCAAACTCAATCTTATTTATTCATATTACAAAGCTTTACATGGCCTTTGCGAATTTCCGGCTAAGAAATGTAATGCACCCTGGGTGTCCACCGTTATTGAAGCTGATGGAACCGTGAGGCCCTGTTTCTTTCATGGTTCACTGGGAAATATCAGGGAGCAAAGCATTGGTGAGATCCTGAATGGGAGAGGAGGCATGAAGTTCAGGAAGGAGCTTGATATGACGACCAATGATACCTGCAGGAAATGCGTTTGTTATTTAAACCTGCCCGTAACTACGTCACCCGTTTAAAAACCGTTCATGAAAAAGATCGTTTTTTCTCATTCTTATTTTTTACGCTTTGACCCCAAGCAGTGGAAGACCGCGCAGCCTTATGCACCGCTGGGTACCTTATATGCCGCAGCGCTGATGAGAAAAAATGGTTATGATGTTTTTGTTCATGATGTAATGTTTGCCTCCGGGCCATCTGAAATTGCGGATACTTTAAATAGTGTGCAGCCTGATTTTTTTGTGATCTATGACGATGGGTTTAATTACCTCACAAAAATGTGTCTTACCAATATGAGGGAAGCCGCATTTGAAATGATCCGGATGGCAAAGGCAAGAGGTTGCAGGGTTATGGTATCAGGATCGGATGCCACAGATCATTATGAAAAATACCTGACCGCAGGTGCTGATTACGTTATGCAGGGTGAAGCGGAAATTACATTGCTGGAAATATGCAATGCCATAACGGCTGATAAAGACCTGAATGCTATTCCCGGTCTGGCCTGTGTTCAGGATGGCAAAATTGTAAAAACGGCAGGCAGGCAGGTGATAAAGGATCTTGACAGTTTGCCCATGCCTGCATGGGACCTCATTGATTTTGGACCTTACAAAGAAATGTGGCAAAAAAGTAAAGGCTATTTCTCCATCAATATCGGTACAACAAGAGGATGTCCATTTAAATGCAACTGGTGTGCGAAACCAATTTATGGGAACAGGTATAATGCACGTTCGCCTGAAAATGTGTTGCAGGAATTGTTATGGCTTAAGCAACATATAGGTTTTGATCATGTATGGTTTTGCGACGACATATTTGGTTTGAAACCAGGCTGGGTCAGCCGTTTTGCCGACCTTATTGAAAGTTCAGCCCTGCAATTTGGATTTAAGATCCAGTCGAGGGCCGACCTGCTGGTACAGGAAAATTATGTTGAAGCATTGGCCAGGGCAGGCTGTGAAAATGTATGGATGGGTGCTGAAAGCGGTTCACAAAAGATCCTTGATGCCATGGATAAGGGTACAACCATTAAACAAATACGTGATGCCACACATCTCCTGAAACTCCACGGGATCAGGCCATCCTTTTTTATCCAGTTTGGCTATTTGGGCGAAACACGGGAGGATATTGACCTGACCATCAGGTTAATTCATGAACTGATGCCTTACGAGATCGGTATTTCGGTTTCTTATCCATTACCCGGTACCCTGTTTTATGAAAAGGTAAAAGAACAATTGCATGCAAAGGCCAACTGGAGCGATTCTGATGAACTGGCATTGATGTTTCACAATACGTATACGCCTTCATTTTATAAACAACTTCACCGTTTTGTGCACAGCAATTACAGGAAACAAAAGGCCATAAATAATTTCAGGCTACTTTTCACCCAGCCGGGTAAAGCCAACCTGGATGTGATAAAGAAAGCGGTTTCGGGTATCTTCCTGGTTCCGGCAACTTTTATTTCAGGAATAAAGCTCAGGCATCTGGAAAAAGCAAAATGAATTCAGGAAGTATACATAATGAATCTGTGGCAGAAAAAGCATTTACCGCTCAATCTGTAAAATTTGATCTGTTGTATGAAAAGGATGCCATCATCCGGTACAAACGGAAAAGAGTAAGGGATCACATGGAACTATTTATTTCCGCCCCATCTGCCTTGCTGGAGCTGAATGCAGGAACAGGGGAAGATGCACTGTATTTTGCAGCAGGCGGGCACCAGGTGCATGCAACAGATATCTCTACGGGAATGATTGAGGTGATCACGAAAAAATTGAATAGCCATACCTTTCCCGGCCATGTTACGCTTGAGAACTGTTCCTTTCATAATCTGGACAGTTTGCAGCAGCGGGGACATTATGATCATGTATATTCCAATGTCGGCGCACTTAATTGCACACAGCACCTTGATATAGTTCTGGTTTATTTGAACAGCCTTATCTAACCCGGTGGGTTTGTTACACTGGTGATCATCTCCAGATTTTGTCTTTGGGAAACCCTTCTTGTATTTAAAGGAAAATTCAAAACAGCCTTTCGCAGATTTTTCAGCAGGAGCGGAAGAAAGGCCCATGTGGAAGGCAACTATTTTCTTTGCTATTATTACCAGCCATCGTACATTATAAAAAACCTTCCGGATTTTGAATTGCAACAACTTGAAGGCCTGTGTACCCTAGTGCCGCCATCATACATAGAAGGGTTTGGCGAAAAGCATCCATCCTTCTTTTCATTCCTCCGTTCTCTGGAAGACAGATGGAAAGGCAAATGGCCCTGGAATAAGATGGGAGATTATTTTATTATCACGCTTAGAAAAAAGATCAATTAGTAATTGCTTCCATTTTTGGAACAGGCCTGAAACTTATTTCCTCTTTAGATCTTTCATTCAGATAATAGTATTTCAGCCAGCTGTAATATGCAATTGTTTTAGCCACCACAAATCCTTTTTTCCCATCGAGGAAGCCAAAATGGATCAGGTAAGATTTTAATGAGTTAAATACAGGAGAGCCAAACCTTTTGATATAACTGGCCTTTCTTCCCTCCATTGAATATTTTTCGGCGCTAAGCATGGCATAGTGCCTGGCTTTGGCTTTATGATCTGAATAATCCAGGAAACTATAATGGTCAATATACCCGTTCAATAATCTTGCATTCTTTTTTGATGTTTCCAGGTTTTCATGAATAAGGGAATTGTCCCACTGACAGTGCTCCCGGTTATATATACGCAAAACAGTTTCAAAGCCAGGTGTTCCAAACCTGATCAGTTCTTCTCCTATATAATTCCTTCTTTTGAATTTAAAGACCTCGGAGGTTGGTGTGTTGTCCAGATCCGGAAGAGAAGCGATGAGTTGTGGGCTGATCCTTTCATCTGCATCGAGCGAAAGGATCCAGTTATATTTTGCCTGAGAAGCTCCATAGTTTCTGGAGTGTCCATAGCCGGACCATTCAATTGAAAAGACCCTGGCTCCTTCGCCTGCCGCCAGTTCAACTGTTTCATCAACGCTTCCACAATCCACAATGATGATATCATCAGATATTTTTCTTGCGGAACGTATACAATTGATGATATTCTTTTCTTCGTTTCTTGTTATTATAACTACAGAAAGGCAATTCATTAATAAGTTGTTTTCATATTGTTTTCGTAATTCCTGAAAAGTTTCACCAGGTTATTTTCATACTGGTGAATGAGCTTTTTTTGAAACTGTAAAGGATCAGGTTTAGCATAATTTTTCGACACATCCATTCCCATGATGATCCCACGGCGGTTCAATTTCCTCTTTTTTGTTTTAGCAAGCCACCTTGAACGTGTTAAATTCATCAACCAGCTGTCTGTAACATTGCCCAGTGGATGGCTGAATAAAATTTCTATTGCTTTTTTTATAAGATTAGACTTCACTTCTTCCACATAAGAGATCCGCAGTACATGGTTGGGTAAAAATTCCCTGCTCCATTTATTTTTTTCAAAAAACTGTTTAAAAACCTCTATTCCCCTTAAAGGCAGAAGTGTTGCCACTTCTGTGGCGGTAAATATATTTTTTTCCCTGATCTCCGGAAATGCTTCATCAATATAGTAATTCATACAGAACCAATCTTCTTTTTTAAACAGAAAAGTGAATTTTTTAAAAATATGCATGAAAGTACGGGCCAGCCAAAGCCTGTTTTTCGCAGTTATTATAAAAAAATCTATATCTGAGCTTTCGTCAGCAAAATT
>CBIHLW010000031.1:0-13358 GCA_966210755.1 uncultured bacterium | reverse complement strand
GGCTCAATGTTCTCAGGAAATAAGGAGGGTGCATAACACTGGAAGAATTCCTGGAAGCATAGTATATCAGCATTTAACCCTGGAATAACATCCAGCATCTGATTACGGTAACTATTCTCAGGACGGTTGCGCATGGAATTTTCATTTTCTGTCCACCTTGACACATTCCATGACAGGATCCTTAAGCTGTTTGCGGGTTTTTCCATATTGAATGTTTCCGGAGTTCTGAATGCACATACCACAGAAACCTGTTTCCAGCTTAATATCAAAGCCACCAGGGGAAGTATAACCCATTTTGATCTGAGTGCGGCCGCAACAAAAAGGCAGATACATACGGTAAGGAGCAGAAAAGGATAGACCATTCCCAACAGGGATATGTACCAGAATGTGTGGGGATTGAGAAATGGTGTAAGGGCAACCAGCAGAAAAAGAAAAACGATGAAGCAGTGAATGATGATAACAGCTTTATGAAGCCGTTTGTTGCGTTTTATATTCATTTAGTTTTTTTCGGGGATCAGAAACTATGTATCACCCTGTGGCCATGTCCTAAAATCCATTACGCCTCCTCCATTTCATCAATGATCTCCTGGCTTGGTTTTGCCAGCACCTTATCTATCCGGTGGCCATCCATATCCATGATCTCAAAATCAAATCCTCTCCATTTCATTTTATCCCCGGTTTGCGGAATGCGTTCCATCTCCTGTAAAATACATCCTGCCAGCGTATCAAAACCATATTCTTCTTCACTGGCCCAATCGGCTTTTCCAAACCGGCTAAGGAAATCGTAAAATGGAATCTGGGCATCAATAAGGTAGGTGCCATCTTCCCTTGCAATGATCTCGTAATCTTCAATTCCGGTTTGAGGAATATCGCCTACAATGGCCTCAAGAATATCATTGAGGGTGATCATACCCTGCAGGCTTCCATATTCATCCACAATAAAACAGGAATGTTTTTTGGTTTCCTTGAATTTTTCCATCACCTGGTAAGCCGTATTATTTTCCGGAACAAACATGGCAGGTTGCACAATGTCCCTGAACAGGGTAAAGTCGTCAATGATATAAAGATCCTTGATAGAAACCATGCCCTTAATATTATCAATACTGCCATCACAGATGGGATAAACTGAATGGGGTTCTTTTACGATCTTTTCCCTGATGCTTTCTTCGTTGTCGTTCATATCAAACCAGATGATATCACTCCGGTGGGTCATCAGTGAAGTAATATTCCTGTCGCCCAGGTGAAATATTCTTTCGATAAGTTCTTTTTCTTCTTCTTCAATAGACCCTGATTCAGTGCCTTCAATGATGATGGCTTTGATCTCGTCTTCCGTAACACTGTCGTCTTTTGTATTGCGGATATTGAATATTTTAAAGATCAGGTTACTTGTTCTGGTCAATAACCACACAATAGGGTAGGTTAGCCTGGCAAAGCCACGCATAGGTGAGGCCACGCCCTTTGCAATTACTTCGGCATTCAGCATGCCTATTCTTTTAGGAATGAGCTCACCAAACACAATGGATAAAAATGTAACCAGAATTACGATCAGTGTAGTTGAAATGGTTTCTGCATATGGTTGAAATAGCTCAATTTTTTCAACCAGTGGCTGCAGGTCACGGCTGAAGGTTTCTCCTGAGTATACACCCGTTAAAATGGCGATCAGTGTAATGCCTATCTGGGCTGCAGATAAAAATATCTCGGGGTTATTGGCCAGCCGCAGTGCATTGCCGGCTTTTTTGTCGCCCTTTTCAGCCATTGTTTCCAGCCTTGCTTTTCTGGCTGAGACCAGGGCAATCTCTGACATGGTAAACAATCCATTAATTACGATCAAAACCACCAGAATAAAAATCTCCATTTAGGCTAATTGTTTATCGAGATTAAAAGATCCCCATTTTTTATGAAAACCCCAAGCGGTAAGTATACCAATCACTATACCTAAAACAGCTCCACCCAGCGCATCAAGTGGATAATGCACACCAACATACACCTGGGCATAGGCAATGAAAAATGCCCATACGAAAGCCAGGTACATCCAGTTTTTGAGTATTCCTTTAAAAGTGAGAAATGAAAATGTGGCAATACCAAAATGATTGGCAGCATGATTGGAAATAAAACTATAACTGCCTGAGCAATGTTTTAACAGCAACCGGACCTGACCCGCCATATCGGGATCAAAACAGGGTCTCAGTCTTTCTACATTTTCTTTAATGATGCGGGCACCGGTCATATCTGTTATGGCAATTGTTAAAAGGAAGCAAATACTCCACCACCAGCCTTTCCTTCCAAAGTTTGTTGTAATGAAAACAAGTATAAAAATATACAGAGGTGCCCAGAATACAGAATTGCGGAAATAAGGAAGAACTGTGTCAAAAAATGGATTGGTCCAGCTACTGTTTAGCTTTATAAATACCTCTTTATCCAATTCAACCAGCTTTTCCAAAAATGAAATTTCACCCGCCATAAAAAACATCAGGCAAAAGTAAGCGAAGAACTTCCCTTCTTCAGCGAATAATTACTTGGTTTGCACTTAAAATTTAGTTTTTTTGCAATATCATTTTCCTTTAATCAATCTGGCCATACATGCTCTTGCGTTTCCGCCTGCCTAAAACCTTATTATGGGTTTTTAACCTGTTGATCATTTTCCTGATGATGTTTACGTCATACAGGCTGATCACACTCATGGCGTTTATGCCCGAAGGAGAGAGCTGGAGCGATATGCTGCCCTCTTTTTTCCTGGGTTTAAGGTTCGACCTGCGCTGGATCAGTATAATTCTTTTACCGATCATAATTGCCAGCCTGATCCCTGGTTTTTCTCCATTTCATTCTAATCGCAACCGGAAGATCTGGACCTGGTACCTGGCGATCATGACCTTTCTGATCATTTTCTTTTTTGCAGCAGATTTCGGAGCATTTTCCTATAACCGGACCCGGCTTGGTGCGAGTGCATTGAATTTTGTAGAAGATCCGGGAATTTCGGCTAAAATGCTGTGGCAGTCCTATCCTATCATCTGGATGTTGCTGGGTTTGTTTATTGCAGTTGTGTTACTTAGGCACATGTTCCGCAAAATGCATGTCAGCGTTGTTAATAAAACCGATGGAAAGGGCATAAGGTATAAACGCAAATGGTTTGTAGCGGCTATATTTTTCTTTTCATTTTTTGTGCATGGCAACGCAGGTATGGAGCCACTAAAATGGAATGCAGCTTTTAAATTCAACAATAGCTTTAAATCTTTTCTTGCCCTCAACCCACTTCAGAATTTCTTTTATACGCTCAGGCTGCGGAGAACCGATTATGATGAAACAACGGCAAGAACTTATTTCCCGGTGATGAAGGAATGGATGGGTTTAAACAATACTGAGTTCAGCTATAGGCGTGAAATAAAAGCTAATGAAAATACCATTAATAACCAGCCCAACATAGTTCTGGTGATGTGTGAATCATTCAGTATGTACAAAAGCAGCCTGAGTGGGAACAAACTGAATACAACGCCTTTTTTTAAATCCATTGCGGACAGCAGTATTTTTTTTAACCGCTGTTTCACACCCCATTTTTCAACCGCGAGAGGATTATTTGCAACCATTACAGGTACTCCTGATGTTCAGTTGTCAAAGTTTTCTACCCGCAATCCGCATGCCCTGGATCAGCATACCATCATCAATGATTTTGAAGGATATGAAAAATTCTATTTCCTGGGCGGGAGTCCAAGCTTCAATAATTTTGAAGGATTGATCAGGAATATTGAAGGGGTGCAAATGAATGTGGAAGGCCATTTTGATAGTAAGCCTGTTGATGTATGGGGTATAAGTGATAAGGATCTTTTTTTAGAGGCCAATGAAGTTTTTGCAAAGCAGGATAAACCATTTTTTGCTATAGTGCAAACCGCAGACAATCACCGGCCGTTTACCATTCCGGAAGCTGATAAAGCTGCTTTTGATAAAATGGTGGTTTCTAAAGCGGAGCTTGAAAAAAATGGTTTTGAATCACTGCAGGAATACAAGGCTTTTCGTTATGCTGATTTTTGCATTGAAAAATTTATTGAAGCAGCTAAAAAGGAAAAGTATTTCAACAATACCATTTTTGTTTTTATAGGAGATCATGGCGTTTCGGGCAATGCAGGAAATATATATCCTGATGTATGGACCAGCGAACGGCTCACTGAAGAACACGTTCCGCTGGTGTTTTATGCTCCCGCAATTTTGCAGCCTGAAAAAAGAACAGAGGTTGTTTCTATGATCGATGTTATGCCCACCATTGCCGGCCTGGCGGGTATAAACTATAGCAATACTACATTAGGAAAGGATCTGCTGAGTGGCCAGCCCACTAACAGCAGTGCTTTTATTATTTACCATGACGAAGGACGCATTGGGATGGTGACCAATGATTTTTATTTTACAAAGAATATCAATTTCCATAGAGAGGAAGTTCATGTACTCGATCCAAATACAACTTACACTTCCCGTCAGGTTGATTCCATCAAAAAAAAGATGACCCAGATCACAAGTGCTTATTATGAAACAGCAAAGTGGCTGCTGGTTCATAATAAGAAATAAAACAAAGTTTCACCCATCAGCTGGCAGAAGCGGGTTGAACAAGTGGCTTATTAGCTATGATGATCATCCGTGGCGTATTTCTTACATGATATGGATTCAGGTCGTAGTTGCCAAAAACCTCTGTCACCTGCAGCTTATTAAAGGAAAGCATATCTGTAAAATCGCCAAGGCTGAATTTGGCTACCTTTTCTGTGCAGTCAATTGGACTTGTGAGTGAAGGATCTGTAACGAGAATGCGTTTATAAAAATGACTATCGTCCATCCACCTGCGGATCTCGTACCGGGTGCTGCCGATGTTTTTGATTTCATTGTGAACAAGATGATCTTCCACAAAATGAACGTTGAGATAATCGATCAGTATCATGCCCCCTGGTTTCAGGCTGTTGGCCAGCGTTCTTATAGCATCATCATGTTCCCTTTTGGTATTAAAGTAGCCAAATGAGGTAAAAAAGTTGAAAGCGTAATCAAAATAATTGATCCAGGCAGGTAATCTCATGTCGTGCTGGTAAAAATGGAGACGATCATTTTCAAATTGCCTGGCATAATGAATACTTTCAAAAGAAATATCTATCCCCGATACATCATAACCGTGTTCTGACAAAAACTTACTATGCCTGCCCTTTCCACAGGCTACATCCAGCATTACAGCGCCTGAAGGAGGATCAAGATGGTGAATCACTCTTTCTATAAAACCCTGTGCTTCCTTTTCATCCCTGTCAAAATAAAGCTTATGATAAAAGGGAGAGTTAAACCATTCTTTGTACCAATCCTTCATTGCCAATTTTTTACAAAAGTAAAGGGTAAGGCCTGTTATCAATGAATACCCTTAAAGAGTAATACCGTATTTTTGCCTCCCGATTTTTTCGGGATTAAATTTTTGAACTGTGGCATTGATCAAGAGTATATCCGGTATCAGGGGAACAATAGGTGGAAAACCGGGCGAATCATTAACTGCATTAGATATCGTAAAATTCACCGCTGCTTTTGGTAATATCATAGCAGAAAGAAGGGAAGATAAATCCTCCCCAACCAGCATAGTGGTAGGCAGGGATGGAAGGATCAGTGGTGAAATGGTGAGTCAGCTTGTAACCAGCACACTGGTTAGTCTGGGAATAAATGTAACTGACCTTGGTCTTTCCACTACACCAACTGTAGAACTTGCAGTAACCCACGAGTCTGCCGATGCTGGAATCATCATTACAGCAAGTCACAATCCAAAGGAATGGAATGCGTTAAAATTATTGAATAGCCGTGGTGAATTTATTGATGCGGAACTGGGTGCTGAAGTATTAGCCCGCGCGGCCAATGAAGAACTGGGATTTGCTGCAGTAGATAAATTAGGGCAGACAGCGTTCAACGATACCTGGCTGCAAAAACATATTGACCTGGTACTTGGTTATCATCTCATCAACAGTAAAGCCATTGAGGAAAAAGAGTATAAAGTTGTGGTTGACTGTATCAACTCATCCGGCGCCCTGATCGTGCCACAGCTTTTAAAAGCGCTCGGCGTTGCTGAAGTGATCGTGATCAATGGGGAGGTGAATGGTAAATTCGCACATAATCCTGAACCCTTACCGGAGAACCTGAATACACTGAGTAATGAAGTGGTGAAACAAAAAGCAGATTTTGGAATTGCCGTTGACCCCGATGTGGACCGGCTTTGTTTTGTATGTGAAGACGGGAGCATGTTTGGAGAGGAGTATACGCTTGTTGCAGTAGCCGATTATATGTTGATGAATAAGGTGGGTAACACGGTTAGTAATATGAGCAGCACCAAGGCCCTGAAAGAAGTTACCCAGAAAAATGGCGGTGCCTATTATCCTTCCGCTGTGGGTGAAGTGAATGTTGTGAAAAAAATGAAAGAAGTGAATGCAGTGATTGGGGGAGAAGGAAATGGAGGGATCATAGTACCCGATTTTCATTATGGCCGTGATGCATTGATAGGTATAGCCTTATTCCTTTCTCATTTTGCAGGATTTAAAAAAGGATTGAAATCTTTCAGGGGTAATTACCCGGATTATTTCATTTCAAAGAATAAAATTGAGCTCGGGAATGGTGTAGATGTGCAACCCATATTTGAAAAGATCCGGAAAAAATACAAGAACAATCCTATCAATACAGAAGATGGACTTAAAATAGAGTTTGATACCGACTGGGTTCATTTACGCACTTCCAATACAGAACCCATTATCAGGATCTATGCGGAAAGCAATTTTGAAACCACTGCAAACAATATCGCCAGAAGGCTGATGCAGGATATCAGGGAATGCAGTTAATGATACCGGATACTGGCAGGGTTAAAAACTTCTTATTATTTTGCAAAGGCTTTCTCATGCCGGGTAGCCGGCTCCATCAATTCTGCCACGCAAAACGAATGCTATGCACGATACTATCATGAATGGATTAAAAAAGGAGAACAGACCCGTTGGTGCTGACCGGAGGGTTTATTTTGATAACGCGGCCACCACAGCTCTTGGTAAGGAGGTGCTGGAAGCCATGCTTCCCTATATGACAGATCATTTTGGAAATCCTTCTTCAATTTATTCTTATGGAAGGGAAACAAGGCTGGCTATTGAAAATGCCAGAAAAAGCATAGCCCGGATACTAGGTGTAAAACCCGGAACCATATTCTTTACCAGTGGCGGAACGGAAAGTAATAATACCGCTATTGCAGCTTCTATCCGCGACCTGGGTTGTACGCATATCATTACATCGGCCATTGAGCACCATGCTGTTTTACATACGGTGGAACACTATGGGCATGAAAAAAATATCTCGGTTAGTTTTGTGGCCTTGCAGGAAGATGGGCACGTAGACCTCAGAAGTCTTGAAGAACAGTTGCAGGAATTTACCGGTGCAGGAAAAAAATGCCTGGTCACCCTGATGCATGCCAATAATGAGATCGGTGTTTTACTGCCTGTACAAACAGTAGGAGAGATCTGCAGGAAATATGCTGCCATTTTTCATTCTGATTGTGTTCAAACAGTTGGACATTACCCGTTGAACCTGTCCGGGTGGTACGTGCATTTTATTTCCGGGGCAGCCCATAAATTTCATGGTCCGAAAGGATCAGGAATATTATACGTAAATGAAAACGTAAATATAAAACCATTCATTTTTGGAGGCGGTCAGGAAAGAAATATGCGTGCAGGTACCGAAAACGTTTACGGGATCGTTGGATTTGCAAAGGCCCTTGAAATAGCTATGAGGGATTATGAGGAGTGCAGTACCTATATCCATGATCTGAAACATTATATGATGGATCAGCTGAAAAGGAATTTTGATGGTCTCAGTTTCAATAGTGCTCCTGAATCGCTCTATACCGTATTAAGTGTCTGTTTCCCCAAAAATGAAAGGTCTGAATTTTTACTGATGAACCTTGACATCAATAATATCTGCGCTTCCGGTGGCTCCGCCTGCAGCAGCGGTACCGATGTGGGTTCTCATGTAATGAAGGCGTTGAACAGGAATGATGATTTTATTACCATCAGGTTCTCATTTAGCAAATACAATACAAAGGAAGAAGTGGATCTGGTTATTGAAAAGCTTAAAGAATTGATCTAGGCTATCTTATTATACCAATAGCAACAGGTATCCCACAACAGATCCACCAATAATTACAAACGCACTATTTAAATTCTTAAAAAGAAAGGTTGCGGTTATTGCCAATAAAGCAATTATTACAGTTCTCCAGTCGGTGATGGTTTCTCTTCCCATGTAATAACACACCGAAATAATTACGGCAATGGATGCCACATTCACGGCATCAAGAAATACAGCAAAGATTTTTGAATTCCTCATCTTTCTGACCAATGGATTTAATAAAGCAACAAAAAGAAAAGAAGGAAGGAATATGGCTATGGTTGCAATGGCAGCACCGGTAAAACCATTGAGCTGATAGCCAATGAATGTTACAGATGAAAAAACGGGTCCGGGTGTGAATTGTCCCACGGCTATGGCATCTATCAATGTTGTTCGTGATAATAGTCCGGTTTCCACCAGTTCTTCATCCAGGAAAGCAAATAATACATAGCCGCTACCGTACAGGAGGGCTCCAACTTTGAGGAAGATCAAAAAAATTTTTGTATTGGCAACCGATAAAAAACTGAATAGCTGGATTTGAATCAAAGGGATCACAGGAATTGAGTTTGCTGATCTGTTCTTTTTCAGCAGGAACCAGATAACTGCAAATAACCCGGCTCCAAACATGGCAATGATTTCGTTCACTCCCAGTAAGGATACAACAAGCACCAGCATGCCGGTGGTTACCAGTTGTAAGTTCTTCAGGGATCTTTTGGCAAGAGGAAGAATGGCTGCAAGGATAATGGCAATTATGGCTGGTTGTATGCCATAGATAAAGGATTGTACATCGGGTAAACTTCCATAACGATGGTAAAGCCAGGCAAAAAAACCGGTAATGATTACTGCAGGAAGAATAAAACAGGATCCTGAAATCAGTAGCCCCTTCCAGCCGGCCCTTTCCCTTCCGATATGTATGGCAATTTCAGTACTGTTTGGACCGGGAATAAGATTGGTAACCCCAATAAGGTCAAGAAAATGTTGTTCATCCATCCATTTTCTTTTAACAACAACTTCTTTATGCATCATTGCAATATGAGCTACCGGGCCTCCAAAAGCAATGAAGCCAAGCTTTAGAAACAAGGCGGCCAGTTCTTTGCATCTTCTGATCTCTTCCATCAGCACTTGAAATTTTTAGAATCCGGCTTAAAACTATGTTTTATCAGCATTACATGAACATGAGAGCAGGGTATGTAAAAATTTCCTAATCATTATTCGGGAATGGGATGTTTGGTATGGCTTCTTTATTTTTGCGGCCACTCAAATAACACCCATGGATGCTATCCAGGCTATAATCGATTTTATTCTTCATATTGATGACCATCTTGTAAGGATCGTGAGCGACTACAAAACCTGGACTTACCTTATTTTATTCCTGATCATCTTTGCTGAAACCGGCTTTGTGGTAACCCCATTTCTACCCGGCGATTCACTTCTTTTTGCTGCGGGTGCTATCATCGCCAACCCTGAAAGCGGGTTGAATATTTTCCTGATGTGCATTCTTTTGATCGTTGCCGCTATTTCAGGGGACCTGGTGAATTATCATATAGGCAGGTATATAGGACCTAAGGCTTTTAGCGGCAGGTACCGTTTTCTTAAAAAGGAATATTTACAGAAAACACAGTCCTTTTATGATAAATATGGGGGGAAGACCATTATTTACGCCCGCTTCGTTCCAATAGTAAGAACATTTGCACCGTTTATTGCCGGCATAGGAACCATGAGCTATAGAAAGTTTGCTTCATACAATGTTATCGGAGGTATTTTGTGGATATCCAGTTTCCTTTTCCTGGGTTATTTCTTTGGAGGTATACCCGTGATCAAGGATAATTTTTCTTATGTGATCTTCGGTATCATCATACTTTCCATTCTTCCCCCCGTGATTGAACTGATAAGGGAAAAGAGAAAAAGAAATAAATAGCGTGTTTTTTGCAATTTGCATCTAATTTGCTTTCAATTTTTCTTGTAGCTTAGTTTTTGATTTTTCAAAGCCGCTCCAGCCATCTTGCCAGAAAGCAATCATAAACGCAATAATCATTACCCTTCTTATCTTGTTCCTTATAAATCATTTCTTTTGCCAGCAAAGCTTCCAGTGATCTTTGTACATTGGAAGGTGTACCTAATTTGTGTTTCGATATAAATAACCTGGCATTTGGCCGGTATAGTTTACCCTCTTTTGCTATGGCTTTAAGTGCCTGCCATTGTACAGCAGTAAGCAGGTTCCGATATTGAAAAAAAGTCACTTCCTGTATTATGTGGGATTGCTGAAGCAGGTGATGCTTGTGTTTTGATTGCTATTTGAAAGATAGGTCGGGGGCTTTGATTCAAGGCTCACTAAATATTTTAGATTCCATATCCAGGCTGTAGTCATGACTGATAACAATAGCAGCTTTACAAATACCTCAATGGATTTCTTCTTCTTGCCTGGATATATCTTTTAATATTCATCCAGAATGCAAGCACCATATAAATTACTATTGGGGAACCCAATGTTAAGAGAGAGGTGTACATAAACCACATTCTTATCCGGCTGGTAGCAATACCCATTTTATCACCAATGGCTGAAAGTACCCCGAAAGCCTGCCATTCTATGAAATTCTTGAAGCGGTTCATAGCGCTAATTTAAAATTTTTTAGTCATTCGGCGAAGTCATCCGGGTATAATCTTACGCTGTTTTTAAGTACCTTTGCACAACTTTTAAAGCAAGGCTGTATAGACTACCCTGCAATCTCTACCATAAATATTTGATTATGCTTTTTGACCTGGATTTAATAAAGAAAGTATATAGTGATTTACCTCTTAAAGTGGCTGCGGCTAGAAAACTGTTGAACCGGCCTTTAACGCTGGCGGAAAAGATCCTTTATGCACACAGCTATAAACCCGCTACAAAAATTTACGAGCGGGGCAAAGATTATGTTGATTTTGCGCCCGACCGCGTAGCCATGCAGGATGCAACAGCACAAATGGCGCTTTTGCAATTTGATACCTGCGGACGTGAAAGAGTGGCTGTTCCATCAACCGTTCACTGTGATCACCTGATTCAGGCAAAGGTGGGTGCGGTAGAGGATCTGAATACAGCCATCGACACCAACCGGGAAGTTTATGATTTTCTTTCTTCCATATCCAACAAATATGGAATAGGATTCTGGAAACCGGGAGCCGGTATCATTCACCAGGTGGTTCTTGAAAACTATGCCTTCCCCGGCGGAATGATGATAGGCACCGATTCCCATACTCCCAATGCGGGAGGGTTAGGAATGATTGCCATTGGTGTGGGCGGCGCTGATGCAGTAGATGTAATGGCCGGTCTCCCATGGGAATTAAAAATGCCAAAACTGATAGGGGTTAAGCTCACCGGTAAAATGAGTGGGTGGACCGCCCCAAAAGATGTAATTCTGAAAGTAGCCGGTATCCTTACCGTTAAGGGCGGAACAGGTGCCGTAGTTGAATATTTTGGTGAAGGTGCAGACAGCATGAGTGCAACGGGTAAGGCAACCATTTGTAATATGGGTGCAGAGATTGGAGCTACCTGTTCTTTGTTTGCCTACGATGAAAGAATGTCGGCATATCTCAAAGCAACCGACCGTGAACAGGTTGCCCAGCTTGCAGATGATGTAAGGGAACATCTTCGTCCCGATTCGGAAGTGTACGCACATCCGGAAAAATTTTACGACCAGCTGGTTGAGATCAATCTAAGTGAACTTGAGCCGCATGTAAACGGTCCGTTCACACCCGATCTGGCCACACCCATATCAAAAATGGCTGAAGCCGTAGCAGCTAACGGTTGGCCTGATACCATTGAAGTTGCCCTGATAGGGTCCTGTACCAATTCTTCCTATGAAGATATCAGCCGCTCCGCTTCAATTGCTGCACAGGCTAAAACAAAAGGATTAAAGACCAGAAGCGAATTTACGGTTACACCCGGTTCGGAACTGGTAAGGTATACCATTGAGAAAGATGGATATCTGGGTACTTTTAATGAAATAGGCGGTGTTATTCTCGCCAATGCCTGCGGGCCATGTATAGGCCAGTGGGCAAGACATATAGATGATCCTTCGAGAAAGAATACGATCGTTACTTCTTTCAACAGGAATTTTGCAAAGCGGAATGACGGACTGGCTTCAACACATGCCTTTGTTGCATCACCTGAGATTGTAACGGCCTATGCCATTGCAGGCCGGTTATCGTTCAATCCTCTAAAAGATAAACTGTTGAATGAAAACGGCCAGGAAGTGATGCTTGATGAGCCGACAGGTTATGAACTTCCTCCAAAGGGCTTTGCGGTGGAAGATGCAGGTTACCAGGCACCCGCTGCAAACGGGAAAGACATTCCTGTAGTTGTGAATTCCGATTCTCAAAGGTTACAATTACTGGAACCTTTTAAAGCCTGGGAAGGTACAGACCTTAAGGGATTACGTTTACTCATAAAGGTTAGAGGAAAATGTACTACCGACCATATTTCCATGGCAGGTCCCTGGTTGAAATACAGAGGGCATCTTGACAACATTTCAAATAATATGCTGATTGGTGCGGTTAACTTTTTCAATGGTCAGACGGACAGCGTTAAGAGCCTGATCACAGGTGAATACGGACCCGTACCTGCAACAGCAAGGAGATACAAAGCGGCTAATTTAGGAACCATTGTAATAGGAGATGAGAATTATGGTGAGGGATCATCCAGGGAACATGCTGCTATGGAACCAAGGCATCTTGGTGTTCGTGTGATCGTGGTAAAAAGCTTTGCACGAATTCATGAAACCAACCTGAAAAAACAGGGAATGCTTGGTTTAACGTTTGCCAATAAGGAAGATTATGATAAAGTTCAGGAAGATGATGTGATAGACATTAACGGATTAACTGAATTTGCTCCTGCACGGCAATTAACCATGGTATTGAACCATAAGGATGGAACCTCAGACAAAGTAAAACTGAATCATACCTATAACGAACAGCAGATAGAATGGTTCAAAGCAGGAAGTGCGTTGAATTTGATCAGGAAGCAATTTGGTAAGTAAGCTTTAGGGGGCGAGCTATGAGCTGCGAGATGTAAAGACACATGTGGTTTTATTTAAGAATACATGCAGGCCTCGCAGCTGGAAAGCTCGCAGCTTTTCTCACCCTCCCCACCTGAACGAATTTCTTTCCAGTCCCGCCAGGTCAATCACACGGTCTACAACAGTAGCTGCAGCTACTTCAAGATCTTTTGGCTGGCTGTAAAATGAGGGTGA
>CBIHLW010000030.1:0-13487 GCA_966210755.1 uncultured bacterium | reverse complement strand
GGCCGATACCACTGCGCCATTGCCGGCCACAACTTTTTTGCTGATGGTATAATTGTATGGGTCAATGGCCGTGTGAACTATCTTCGAAGGCGTTTTGCAGGAAAAAAACGCAAATAAAAAAAATATAAGATGAGATCTTTTCATAGGCGGAAGTTACAAACAGGTACGGATGTATGTAAAATATTTAAAAGGATGTTATCTTAGATTTGTTTTTATGCAGTAATTCTTAAATTTTTTTTGGTCGCCATTTGCTTTCACCTAAACTGTCCGATGGCACCGGTCCCCCTGCCTGCAGGGGGACTTTTGTTTTATCTGGTTGTTGATTAGTTTATAATATTGCCTAATAAATTTTTGTCATGGTCAAATGTCTGGCAGGGTTATTCTTTTCTGTTTTATTTTTTCAGCTATCATCTTTTGCGCAATTGAAATCGCCCGAGGAATTTCTTGGCTATTCACTCGGCAGCCGGTATACGCCGCACTGGAAAATTGTAGAATACTACAGGCATGTGGCAGCTGCTGTGCCTTCCATGGTTAAGATCAGCGAATATGGAAAAACAAATGAAGGAAGGTTGTTGATGGTTGCCTATGTTTCCACTTCCGGAAATATTTCCAATCTTGAAAACATCCGTAAAAATAATCTTGCACTTGCAGGCATGGCCGGCGGTGGTAATGTAAACAATGCCCCGGCTATTGTATGGTTAAGTTATAATGTGCATGGTAATGAAACCTCATCATCTGAAGCGGGAATGGCCACACTTTATTCTTTGGTTGATCCTTCCGGCCAGCACACGAAAAAATGGTTGCAGCATACAGTGGTGATCATTGACCCCTGTCTGAATCCCGATGGGCGTGACAGGTATGTGAACTGGTTCAATTCCGTAACAGGTACCAGTTATAATCCATCGCTCATTGCAAGAGAACACAGGGAGCCATGGCCGGGAGGCAGAACCAATCATTACAATTTTGACCTGAACCGCGACTGGGCATGGCAAACGCAGGTGGAATCTGAACAAAGGATGAAGCTTTATCATGAATGGATGCCACAGGTTCATGTGGATTTTCATGAACAGGGTATCAATAATCCTTACTACTTTGCCCCGGCTGCACAGCCTTATCATGAAGTGATCACCAAATGGCAGAGAGATTTTCAATTTGACATTGGCAGGAATCATGCTAAATATTTTGATGAAAATGGATGGCTTTATTTCACCAGGGAAGTTTTCGACCTTCTATACCCTTCTTACGGTGATACCTACCCGATCTATAACGGAGCCATTGGTATGACCTATGAGCAGGGTGGGGGCCCAGCGGGGGGCGCTGCCGTTTTAACGCAGGAAGGCGATACCCTCACTTTACTTGACCGCATCAATCATCATCACACCACTTCTTTAAGCACTATTGAAATATCCTCACTTCATTCACAACAACTGGTGAACCAGTTTCAGAAATATTTTTCAGATGCCATTGATGGAAAGGTTGACCAATACAAATCCTATGTAATAAAATATACTGACCAGGACAGGCAAAAAATAATGAGGTTGCAGGATCTGCTTGCAAAGAACAGGATAGTTGTGCATTCAGCCAGCCCGGGAAATTACAGGGGCTATAATTATCATACAGGTAAAGAAGAGAGTTTCAATGTTACAGCTTCTGATCTTGTGATACACACTACGCAGCCCAAAGGCGCCCTGGTGAAAGTATTGTTTGAACCCAATACAATGGTAGTTGATTCCAATACATATGACATCACCGCATGGGCGCTTCCATACGCATATGGGTTGAACGGCTATGCGGTTAAAAATCCGGTGCGGTCAAATAGTTTAATGGCCGGAGAAAAGGTGGTGAATAGTGCGGAGTCTGATCCCTATGCCTATGTATTCCGCTGGTCTGGCCTCAACAGCGTTAAACTGGCCACCGGTTTAATGCAAAAAGGGATCAGGGTAAGAGTAAGTGAACATCCTTTTGAATCCGGGGGCATTGCTTTCGACAGGGGTGCCATTATTATTTTAAAGACCAGCAACCAGTATTATGGTGATCTGTGGAATGATGTAAGAAAGATGGCCAATGAAAATGGAATACAGCTCGTGCCAGTTCAAAGTGGATTTGTTGACAGGGGATATGATTTTGGAAGTTCCAGGATCCGTCCATTATCATCAAGAAGAATAGCACTGATAACGGGTGAAGGCATCAATTCAAATGCTGCCGGTGAGGTATGGCATTATTTCGATAAGGAAATTGGATATCCTGTTACGCTCATCAACCAGAATGACCTGGCGCGCATGCGGTGGAGCGATTTTGATCTGGTGGTATTGCCTGACGGTAATTATCGTTTTTTAAATGATAAAGCCCAAACCGAAGCATTCCGCAACTGGATCCAGGGAGGAGGTCATGTTGTGGCTTTGGAGAATGCAGTGGCTCAGCTGGCAAAACAGGACTGGTCGGTTAAATTGAAAAAATCAGATGATGGAGATGATGATAATGATGATTATGAATTATTAAAAAGATATGAAAACAGGGAAAGGGATTTTATTCCCAGTATGACCCCCGGATCCATATTCAGGGTGGAACTTGATAATACGCATCCCCTTGGTTTTGGATTCCCCTCTTATTATTACACGTTGAAATACGATGATAATATTTATGATTTTATCAAAGATGGCGGATGGAATGTAGGCGTTATAAAAAAGGAAAAACAGGTGGCAGGATTTGTTGGATCCAAACTTCAGAACCGTTTGCAGGATGGACTTTTATTTGGAGTACAGGACATAGGAAATGGTACGGTAACCTACCTGGCCGATAATGTGTTGTTCAGAAGTTTCTGGGAAAATGGAAAGCTGATGTTTGCCAACGCGGTGTTTTTGGTTGGACAATAATTTCATGTTCCGATTTTAATGGTTTACGAAACAGGTTTTATAATAAATGTTTAAGACCATTATTTCAAATACTGAACGTCTTAATTCAGGTTTAACCGTTGGTTTCAGGTTGAAAACAGCTTGATTCCTCACTCCGACTGTTAAAAATTACCGGCGGCTCAATCAAATAAACTGATTTTTGTTTCTTTGGATACATTATCACCCTTTCAGAAAAACATTTTAATGAAAAGACTGGCTTTCCTTCTGATCATGGCTATTGGCCATCAGCTTTCAGCTTTCGCTCAGCATTCATCCTCCTCTGCAGACATTTATCAGGATCTTAAAAAGCTCAATGTGCTGGGCAGTGTACTTTATGTTGCTGCACATCCCGATGATGAAAACACAAGACTGATCACTTATTTCTCCAAAGACAAATTATACCGCACAGGATATTTATCCATTACCAGGGGCGATGGAGGACAAAACCTGATAGGTGAAGAGCAGGGAATTGAACTTGGACTCATCAGAACACAGGAGTTGCTGGCCGCGAGGAGGATTGACGGAGGAGAACAATTTTTTACCCGCGCATTTGATTTTGGCTATTCAAAAACACCGGTAGAAACCTTTGATAAATGGGATAAAGAGAAAGTTCTTTCCGATGTGGTATGGGTTATCAGGAAATTTCAGCCTGATGTGATCATAACGAGATTTCCAACCACAGGCGAAGGTGGCCATGGTCATCACACAGGTTCGGCTATACTTGCCAATGAAGCATTTACTGCAGCTGCCGACCCTGGCCGTTTTCCTGACCAGTTAAAATATGTGCAACCCTGGCAGGCCAAAAGGATCTTGTGGAATGGATTCAATTTTGGAAACGCCACACCCCCACCCGGATCTTTTATTGTAGATGTTGGAGGATATAATCCTGTATTGGGAAAAAGTTATGGCGAGATAGCAGGGCAAAGCCGCAGTCAGCATAAAAGCCAGGGCTTTGGTGCTGCAAGCAACAGGGGGGAAGCGTTGGAATATTTCAGGCTTACCGGTGGACCTGAGCAACGCAACGATCTTTTTGACGATGTGAATACAACCTGGAAACGTGTTGAGGGTGGTCAAAAAATAGAAAGTATGGTGAATGAGATCATCAGGGCCTATGATTTTACAAAACCACAGAACTCAGTACCTGCTCTTGTGAACTTATATAAAACCCTGGAAACACTTCCGGCAGGATATTGGCGCAACAGGAAATTGAATGAAGTGCAAAACCTGGTAGAAGCAGCAAGTGGTTTATGGATAGAAAGTTTTACCAATACACCGTATGCTGTTCAGGAAGATTCGGTGCGATTGAATTTTGTGATCAATAACAGGCTGGGTGTTCAAACCTTGTTACAAAGTATTTCCGGTTTGGATGATCAGTTTAAGGGACCTGCTTTTTCCATCAAAAAAGACATTCCTTTGCCGCTGAATAAAAATCATGTAACCTCGGTAACCGTTCCGGTTGAAAACGAGATCACCCAACCGTACTGGCTCGGGCAAAAAATGAATCCTGGTTATTACAATGTAAGCAGGCAGGAAAATATTGGTATGCCGGATATTCAACCTGCACTGGAAGTAAATTTTAAGATCAACATAGCCGGGCAGGATTTTGTTTTCAGGAAACCTGTTAAATATAAATATACCGATCCTGTAAAGGGCGAAGTATACCAGCCGCTAACCATTATTCCGGCTGCAACAGTTCTTACAAGTCCGGAAGTTCTGTTGTTCAAAAAAGACCAGGATAAAAAATACTCCATTCAATTACAGGTAACAGCAAACAAAAGGATAAGGGGTACTGAAACGGAGACGCACATCAGATCGCTGCATTATGATAAGACAATAAAAGGAAGTGACCTGGTTCTTGAAAGATCCCAGTCCGAAACCTATCCTTTTACGCTTGACAGTAAGCAAATGGAAAATGACCAGACCGACCAGTTATATGGTTCCGTACATTATAAAAATGACCGGGAAGAACATAAGGCCAACCTGGCCCTGCGCAACATCAGCTACGATCATATCCCGTCCATAAATTATTTTTTTGAAGATGCCATCACCCTGCTCAATATGGATCTTAAGACCCATGGAAAAACCATCGGTTACATCACAGGGGCAGGCGATAAAGTTCCGGAAGCACTGGAACAAATGGGATATACTGTAAGCATTCTAACTGAAAAGGAATTGTCGCGTAATAACCTGGAGCAGTTCGATGCCATCATTACAGGTGTAAGAGCATATAATACCAATGAATGGCTGAACAGGTATTATGACAGGCTGATGAAATATGTAGAGGATGGCGGCAACCTGATCGTGCAATACAATACGAGTAGTAACCTTGGACCTGTGAAAGCTAAAATCGGCCCTTATCCTTTTAACATCAGCAGGTCGCGCATCACAGATGAAAATGCAGAAGTGAAATTTTTACAACCCGGGCATCCCGTACTTAATTTCCCGAACAGGATCACTGCTAAGGATTTTGAAGGATGGATCCAGGAAAGAAGTATTTATCATGCTGCAAATTATGATACTGCCTTTCAACCGATATTCAGTATGAATGATCCTGGAGAAAGAGCTGATGATGGAAGCCTGATCATTTCTAAATATGGAAAGGGTTTCTTTACCTATACCGGACTCGTATTCTTCAGGGAGCTACCCGCAGCTGTACCGGGAGCTTACAGGTTAATGGCCAATCTCATTGCGCTCAACCGCAAAAAAGAATTTTAATGTCACAAAAGAATCCTGACCGTACCAGGGCAAACATGGGTTTTGCCATTTCCATCATTATCGGTTTGATCATCGGGATATTCATTCGGCGGGTTCACTTCGGACTGATCATTGGACTGGTGATTGGTTTGCTGAGTATGACACTGATAAGGAGAAGGTGAAGCATTGAATGATGGCAGACTTTATCGTAACAAATAATTTCACATTTTCACATTTTCCTATTTTCACATGAATATGATGCCCGACAAAGACAAAGTTCCTTTATTCAGATCCTGGACTCACTGGTATGTGTTGGTGATAGGTTTTCTTGTTTTTCTGATCATAGTTTTTTATGTATTCACTAAAGCACTTTCATGAGTCAACTTGATTGGATCATTCTTGTACTTACGCTGGTTGCCGTAATTATTTATGGCATATACAGAAGCAGGACCACCCATAACCTTGATGGATATTTTTTATCCAACAGGAGCATGAATGGTGGATTGATCTTATTGAGCATCATGGGTACCCAGGCCAGCGCCATTACTTTTATTTCGGCACCCGGGCAGGCATATACAGATGGAATGAGGTTTGTGCAGTATTATTTTGGACTGCCCATAGCCATGGTTGTGATCTGTATATTTTTTGTTCCGATCTTTCACAGGCTTAAGATCTATACAGCGTACCAGTATCTTGAAGACCGGTTTGACGGGAAAACAAGAAGCCTTACCTCGTTTTTATTTTTATTGCAAAGAGGTTTGTCAACCGGCATCAGTGTTTTTGCGCCATCCATTATTCTTTCCTCCCTGTTTGACTGGAATATCTACTGGACAAATATTTTCATGGGCGGGTTGCTCATCATCTATACCGTGAGTGGTGGAGCAAAAGCAGTAGCCTATACACAACAATTGCAGCTCATCATCATTTTTACGGGGATGTTCCTTGCTGCCTATATGGTAGTGAACATGCTTCCCGCCAATGTTGGATTTACAGATGCTTTGCAGGTAAGTGGCTCGCTTGGGAAAATGAATATCATTACAACAGGAATTACAAAGGAAGGCTTTAACTGGAGTGACCAGTATAATATATTCAGTGGGATCATTGGTGGTTTTTTTCTGGCGCTATCCTATTTCGGAACCGACCAGTCGCAGGTAGGCCGGTATCTTACAGCCAGTTCGGTGGCTGAAAGCCGTTTAGGGTTATTGCTGAATGGATTGGTTAAAGTACCCATGCAATTTCTTATTTTATTGATAGGAGCACTTGTTTTTGCTTTTTATCTGTTTCATAAAGCACCGATATTTTTTAATGATGCGCAATTGAATAAACTTGAAAACTCCATTTATTCAGATTCATTAAAGTTGGCCCAGCACCGGTACAACCAGGTGGCCATTGAAAAACAAAGAACAGTTGAATTGTTTTCCCTGGCTGCTGACCAGGGTAATGATGAACTCAAAGAAACAGCGGGTGCACAATTAAAACAGCAGCAATTGGTGAGCGACAGTCTGCGGTCAAAAGTTAAAGGGTGGATAAGTGTAACAGGAGGAGATAATAATGATACCAATTATATTTTCCTCAGTTTTGTTGTAGCCTATTTACCTGCCGGACTTGTAGGTCTATTGATCGCTATCATTTTTCTTGCATCATGGGGTAGTATTGCTGCCGCTTTAAATTCACTTGCCTCCAGTACCATGATTGATTTTCACAGGCGGTTCTCCAAAAAAGCTATTTTACCGGAAAGAGAATACCATTTATCACAGTGGTATACGTTGGGTTGGGGCTTGTTTTGTATTGTTGTTGCCATGTTCACCTATAATGTAGGGAACAGCCTGATTGAAGCAGTGAACATCCTTGGTTCTTTGTTTTATGGTGTGATACTCGGCATTTTCCTGGTGGCTTTCTTTTTCAAAAACATCAAAAGCGGGAATACCGTTTTTTATGCTGCCATACTTGCTGAATTGCTCGTGATCATTGTTTTTACCTGCACCAAAATTCCTTCACTTGATTTCAAACTTGGGTTTCTCTGGCTGAATCCTATTGGTGCCTTTGGGGTGATCATTTTCAGTTTATTGTTAAATGGTGTTGCAGGTAAAAAAAGAATAGAATAATATTCGTTTCACATTTGAGATTACTCCCTGGCATCCCTTCCCTGGCAGTAAAAAACCCGCCAGTGGCGGGTTTCAGTTAGCACAATCAAATCTTTTTCTTATTTAAGATTCCTGATCAGGTCTTCATTCAGCTTCACATAATCAGCATTCTCTGCTTTCTTTGCCAGTTCCATTGATTTGTTTGCAGCAACCCTGGCATCTTCTTTCTTTCCTAATTTTGCCAGTGCATTTGCCTTCTGGTGATAAACCCAGAATGCATTTGGATTCTGAGCAATTGCTTTATCAAACCATTCAACTGCCTGGTTCAGATCGCGGTTGGTTTCAACATAATACATTCCTGCCTGGAAGTAAGGCCTGTTATCATTCAAAGCATTTTTGATCTGTGCCATTACCCTGCTGTCAAAATCGGTAGAAATCGGTAAACTAACTGATACATTGTCCCACATAACATTGATATCAGCTGTTGAAGGTTTTACATTATCAAACTGGATCGTAAAACTTTCAGTGATGTCTTTGGTTGTTTCTGGTTTTGCTTTAACTCTTACCACATCCATTTCAGCATTGTATGCAGACGGACTTGTTACATTGGTTTGTTTTGTTATGATGAAGGTCCATTCGTTCCTGTCGGGTATAGTGAGTAAACCATATTTACCCGGAGACAGTTTGGTTCCTCCAATGGTTACAGTATCACTGAATGTAAGTGTGGTGGCCTGATTGGCTCCTGTACGCCAAACCTCGCCGAAAGGAACAAGGTCACCAAAGATCTTACGGTCTCTTTTACCCGGACGGGAATAAGAAAGTTCAATATTGCCGATTCCGAAATCCTGTTTAATAGTTTGGGAAGGACTTGGTTGGGGTGTTCTGATAGATTGTGCATCTGCAGCAAGTACACTAAAACATATGCTGCCCAGTACAAGCAATTTCTTTAACATGATGAATTGATTTAGAGAGCAAATGTAAGTAAAGCTACGGGCTATCGGCCAATGGCTGCCGGCCGGTGACTACTGACCAGTTAAAATCTGATTGTAATACGGCCTTTTGCATTCTTTCGTTTTTTCCATTTGGGACCTTCTTTCAACAGCCGTATAGCTTCGGCATCGCAGGCTTCACAAAGAGATTTTACAATAGCAATATTAACAGCCTCACCCTTATTATTCACATCAAATGACAACTGAACCTCGCCGCCGTTCATGGATTTAAGAATAAATTCTTCAGGTGCTTTAAGATTGTTGGCAATATAATCATCGAAATTAGCCCTGCCTTCTGCTGGTTCCAGTGTGTCAATGATAACAACTGGTTTTCTTTCCGCCACTGCTTTATCCCTGCTCAGGATCACCACCTCCGCTGCGGGTTCATTGGAAGGTTGCATCACTACATTAAGGTTTTTGATGGTATCTGTAGTTTTGGCTGATCGCATTTTTTCAGCATAAACCATTTCTTTTTCTGTCTGGTTTGCAGCCCGGTCTCTCATAAAATTTTCGAATTGAGATCTGTTCCGGTCAGCTTCTTCCAGTTGGGGCATGGACCTGTTCAATCTTGCATTTTCCTGTAATTGCCGGCTATCGGCCATCCGTTTTCCTGCTTCCGTTACCTGGCTGGAGAGTAATGCTATAGGTTCATTTTTTCTTTTTGATATTTCAGCCTGTCCGGTTTGGGATTGTTTTCTGATAACCGTAGCATCCTCACGCTCCCTGCTGGCAGAAGGAGAAAGAGATTTGTTTTGATTTATTCCTTCATTTATCCCGAATGTTTTTTCAGCATCTGTTTTTACTATTGATTGCTGAATGGAATCACCTTTAAAAGTTTCCGGGGTTATTTTATTCTGTTGCACAATATCATTATTTCCTGCCGGTTTTTTTTGCAGGGCAATAGCAGTATCACCGGGAGATGTAAGCCTGATGGCGAGCCATGTACCTCCTGCCAGTAACAATACAGCAGCAGCCACTCTCAGCCAGTGAATTCTTTGAAATAAAGAAAGAACTTTTGCCTTTTCATTTCCGTTTAACCTTTCCCGGATCTTTTGGACATCCGCTGCCGGTGTTTTGGTGAACTGGTAACCTTCCAGGGCATCTGCCAGGAAGGGGTCTTCCATAGCTGCTTTTTCCAGAGCATGCATTTGTTCTGCAGGCATGGAGCCGGCATGATATCGTTCAATATCTGCTGCTGTATATTCCTTATTTTTTGATGACTGCATTTTCTAATACTGATTTAGCTTTTACACTATCCATACAGATCTTCAGGTTTCTTCTACCGTTCTGTATCAGACTTCTCACCTTGTTCCATTCCATTCCGGTGACCGACGTGATCTCATTATAACATTTCCCTTTCAGGTAAAACAATTCAATTACTGTTTTTTGATCTTCCTGTAGTTGTCCCATACAATAATCAAGCTTCAGAAAGTTTTCTTCTTTGTCCAGTTCACCATTCAGATGCACATTTTCTGCCGATTGCACAAGTTCAATATCCATATTAACAACCTTGCGCTTCTTTTCCGACCTCAGCCTCATGAGGCAGTGGTTTTTTGCCAGGGTATACAGCCAGGCCTTAAAATTTTCCACTTCGTGTTTTTGAAGCTTTCCCACCAGTTCTTCGTAGATATTGATCACACTGTCCTGGGCATCTTCCGGATTTTTCAGGTATTTAAGACAAACGCCATAAACAAGGTCCAGGTAGCGTTCGTACAGCTGGCCAACCAGGGCTGTATCAGATGAGGTTTTATACAATGCCACCAATTCCGCATCGGTAGATAAACTGGACGATATGTTTTTCAGGAAAGCCACTGTTCTAAAGTAAGAAGAAATAATTTTTAAAAAGGCATGTGTAAACTGTTAAAAAGCTGCATCCTTTCAACAAATGAAGGTAACCGCCTTTAAAACCAACTGCATGAAAATAATTTTACCTTTTTTCCTTTTAGTTGCCTGCTTTTCTTATGGGCAGGTTAAAAAGGATCATACTTCAGGTATCTCGCTGAAAAGGATTGTTTTCAGGATAGCTGATCATAAGGATAGTTCTTTTTTGCCAGGGGCATCTGTTATTATTGAAGGAAACAACACCGGCGTGGTTTCAGATGAGAACGGGTATGCCATTCTGGAAGTTTCCGGGCCAGGATTAAAAAAAATTATCATTAGTTGTATTGGCTTCAGGGAACAACAGATAGATAAATTGGAACAGGACCAGGTTATGATCTTTTTAGAAAGGGAAACCAGAGAACTGGAAGAGGTTGTGGTTGTTTCCAGAACTATTTATTGCCGCAGGATAGTATGCACCTTTTGTGGAATCCATATTGCTGAATCAATAGCGGAGGATGTGAGAAAATCAGACGCTCCTGGTTTTTCATTTTTCATGTATCCCAATCCTGTATCAAAAAACTCCCTGATACACTTTAGGTTTTCTTTTCCCTTTACCGGAAATATTCATGTTTTTAATTCCTCGGGTCAATTGGTGAAAGAAGCACACATGAATACCGGAAAAAATTTGTCAGGATCATTACAATTACCTGCCCCTGCACCAGGAATTTATTTTGTTTCCATAATAAACAGCGATAAAACCAGCTTAACAGAACGCATACTAATTCACTAAATAAAACCAGCATGAAAAAATTTCAATTATCAATACCCTCACCATGCCATGAGGACTGGAGTAAAATGTCAGGCGTAGAAAAAGGAAGGTTTTGTAACAGTTGTCAAAAGACCGTTGTTGATTTTACGCATATGAGCGACCGTGAGATAGCAACTTTTTTTAAGAAGCCTGCCGGTTCCATGTGTGGCAGGCTGCATGCTGACCAGCTGGACAGGGATATCAGCATTCCGGCAAAAAGAATTCCCTGGGTAAAATATTTTTTCCAGATCACTATTCCTGCATTTTTATTGACATTTAAATTACAGGCGCAGGGAAAGATAATGATAAGGGGACAGGTAAAAGTGGAGAAAAGTACCTGCGATAAGGAAGAAATGAAGGGTTACACCCCGGCTGCAGCCGGAGATACTATTCCGGAAAAAAATGTTCAGCGCACTGTTCTCAATACAAATGCACACCAATATTTACAGGGCGTTATCGGTGGTATTGTAAATGTTGATCCGGGATCAAAACTGATCACAGGAAAAGTTACTGATGATGCGGGCCTGCCTGTTTCCGGCGCATCCATCAAAGTGAAAGGAACCAGCACCGGTACAGTAGCAAATGAAAACGGAGAATTCAGGTTAAACGCACCCATCCCATCCCAATTGCAGGTGAGTGCTGTTGGATTTGATACGAAAGAAATAAATACCATTGACTCCTTTACCAATATAGTAATGACAGCTTATGATGTTCAATTGTCGGGTGAAGTGGTGGTTGTGGGTTATATCATTCCCAGAAAGAAAGCGATCCCGGTCGTCAAAAAGATAAAGGACACCATTGTGAAGCAAAAGAATAAGGTAAGATCAGCACTTCGTATTTATCCGAACCCTGTTACGGTTCTTTCTGCCTATAGAATAGAATTGAAAAGTTTTGATCAGGGTGATTATTTATTGGAACTTATAAACAGCGCAGGTGTGGTGATAGGGACGAAAACAATGTTCATTGATAAAAAGGAACAGGTAATGGAAGACCAGTTTCCTTCAACGGCAGCAGGCGTTTATTTCATTAAACTAACCCATTCACAAACCGGAAAAGTAGTTACAGAGCGGGTGATGGTTAAGTAAGCGAAAAGTAAACCTGTTACTGCCTGAATCCCGGGTGAAATTCCTGCAATGTCTTTCTCAGGAACTCTCTGTCCAGATGCGTATAGATCTCTGTTGTTGTAATGCTTTCATGCCCAAGCATTTCCTGCACGGCCCTGAGGTCTGCTCCACCTTCTACCAGGTGTGTTGCAAATGAGTGTCGGAAGGTATGTGGTGAAATGGTTTTCTGGATAGCGGCTTTTCTTACCAGGTCCTTAATGATCAGGAAGATCATCACCCTGGTCAGTCTTTTTCCCCGCCGGTTAAGGAATAGAATATCTTCTTCGCCTTTTTGAATATTCTGATGATTGCGGATGGTGGAAACATAAATTGTAATGTATTTGATGGCACTTCTTCCCACGGGAACAAGTCTTTCCTTGTTGCCTTTGCCGATCACTCTTATAAAACCAATTTCGGGATGCAGTTGTGAAAGCTTTAATTCAACCAGTTCGGTCACCCTCAATCCGCAGCTGTAGAGGGTTTCCAATATGGCCTTATTTCTTGTTCCTTCAGGCGTACTGAGGTCAATCTGGTCAATGATCCGTTCAATTTCATCAAAGCTCAACACATCCGGTAAGGATCTTTTTAATTTCGGTGCTTCCAGTAAAGCCGTGGGGTCAGCAGTAGTAATATCTTCCGTAATACAATATTTGTAAAATGTCCGGATCCCAGATATGATCCTCGCCTGCGATTTAGCTGTCATTCCAAGTTCAGCTACCCATTGTACAAATTTTTGAAGGTCTTTTAATTCAATTTCCGCGGGATTTTTTTTGGTACCTGTTGCCAGTAAAAAAGTGGTGAGCTTTTCCAGGTCATTCATATAAGCGATGATGGAATTTCCTGCCAGTGATCTTTCCAGTTGAAGGTAAGCCCTGAATCCTTTTTTATATGGTTCCCACATGAGGCTAAGGTAGGGAAGAAAGGGGAGGGAGTATTGAGTCGGGAGTCTTGAATCTGGAGTTCAAAGTTTAAAGTTCAAAGTTGGGTTACTAATGAATGGGATTTTTACAGATGCGATGGTTTTTTTCATTTAGCTTCCGGATATAACACTATACAGTAGTAAGCTGACTTTGAACTGGAACATAAAGTTACTCTAT
>CBIHLW010000029.1:0-13495 GCA_966210755.1 uncultured bacterium | reverse complement strand
TAAATACCTATAGCGGAGACAATGAAGCGCTGAGCCATCTCATGTATGCTGGCGCGGATTTTTAAATGATTCCCAGCCGGGTTGAACCCTGCGGCCTCAACCAGTGGTATGCTTTAAGGTATGGAACAGTACCCATGGTAAGAAGTACCGGTGGATTAAAAGATACAGTAAAGGATTTTGGAGATTGGCAAGGATATGGTATCCGGTTCAACAACGCTGACATTTCAGATATAACCTACAGCATCGGCAGGGGAATTGATCTGTACAACAATAAAAGGGACCTTTATAATTGGATGAGAACCTATATGATGCATATCGATCATTCCTGGGACGCATCGGCGAAGGATTATATCAGGGTGTATGAATCGCTGAGATAAGCTTTGAGCTGTGAGCTACGAGCTGTGAAACTTAATATCCAGATTTGATTCCAGTCTCTAAACTCGTAGCTCATAGCTTGCAGCTAATAGCTTCCTTTTCATTAAACGAAAAAACGCACAAAATATGAGCAAACAAGTATTATCGGTGATTCTTGGCGGAGGGGCAGGAACAAGATTATTTCCATTAACAGCAAGCCGCTCCAAACCGGCAGTTCCTATTGCAGGAAAATACCGTCTGGTTGATATTCCTATTTCAAATTGCCTGAACTCCGGCATAACGAGGATGTTTGTACTAACCATGTACAATTCGGCATCGCTGAACAGGCATATTAAAAATACCTATCACTTCAGTGCATTCAGTTCTGCATTCGTTGATATTCTGGCAGCAGAACAAACACCTGATAATCCAACCTGGTTCCAGGGCACGGCAGATGCGGTAAGACAGGGCCTCCGGCACATTGCACCATTTGACAGTGAGTACATACTGATACTGTCAGGCGACCAGTTGTACCAGATAGATTTCCAGGAGATGTTGTATAACCATAAAGAAAGCAATGCCGATATCAGCATTGCCACCATCCCGGTAAATGCAAAGGAAGCTTCTGATTTTGGTATACTGAAAACGGAAGATGGCATGATCACCTCGTTTACGGAAAAGCCCAAATCGGGACTCGAAAACTGGGTGAGCGATACCGGTGATGAAATGCGCAGCAAGGGAAAGGTATACCTGGCATCAATGGGCATTTACATTTTCAACCGCCATTTATTGTTTGAATTATTACAAAATGAATATAAAGATGGTACTGATTTCGGTAAAGAGATCATTCCTGAATCCATTCAAAAATATAAAGTAGCGTCTTATCAGTATGAAGGTTACTGGGAAGACATCGGGAATATCCCTGCTTTCTTTCAGGCAAATATTGCACTGACCAAGGACCTTCCGGAATTCAATCTTTTTGACAATACAAAAACCATTTATACCCGTGCACGCATGTTACCACCGGCAAAAATAAGCGGGTCAAGACTTGACCATGCCGTGATTGCCGACGGATGCATTGTGAATGCCGCGCACATTGAAAATTCGGTGATCGGCATCCGTTCGCGCATTGGCCATGAAAGTAACCTGATAAATGCTTATAGCATGGGTAATGACTATTACGAAACACTTGCAGATATTGAACAGGACAGGCAACACGGTCTGCCCCAGTTAGGTGTGGGCAACCGGTGCCAGATCCAAAATGCCATCATTGATAAAAACTGCCGCATTGGCGATGATGTGCGCATCATTGGTAATCCTCAACTCGAGGATGGCGATACGCCATTGTATGCAGTAAGAGAGGGCATCATTGTGATAAAAAAAGGAGCAATCATTCCTAATGGGTTTGTGATTGGAGGGTAGGCAGAAGCGGCGGGCTATGAGCTGTGAGCTTCTCGAAGCTCATAACTCATAGCCAGAAGCTCAATCTCCCATCACCTTATTTACACCGTAGTGTTATAAATACACATTATCTTATTAAATTCGGCAATCAATAACTAATGATTGCTTATGGCTGATGTTTTTGAACAGACAAGATCTGCAACCAAACCAAAACTTTCACTGTCACAGATCATCAACATGAGTGTTGGTTTTTTCGGTATCCAGTTTGGCTGGGATCTGCAAAGAGCTAACATGGGGCCCATTTATGATGTACTTGGTGCCAATCCGGATGAAATCCCACTATTATTTTTAGCTGCTCCTCTTACAGGCCTGATCGTTCAACCCATCATTGGTTATATGAGCGACCGTACCTGGCATCCAAAATGGGGCAGGAGAAGACCTTATTTTCTTATAGGCGCAGTTTTAAGTTCAATAGCGCTCGTATTCATGCCGCATAGTCCGGTACTTTGGATGGCTGCAGGCTTATTATGGATTCTTGACACATTTGGAAATGTGGCCATGGAACCCTTCCGCGCATTGGTAGCAGATAAGCTGCCGGACAGTCAGTTGAACAGGGGATTCATCATGCAAAGTCTTTTAATTGGATTGGGAGGAAGTATTGCCTCGGCGCTACCCTGGATTTTAAATAACTGGTTAGGAATGGAGAATACGGCTGCAAAAGGAGTGATTGCAGATAACGTAAAGTTTTCCTTTTACATTGGGGCTTTCTTTTTTCTGAGCTCAGTATTGTATACGGTATTTACCACAAAAGAATATCCGCCTGATCCCAATGAAAATTTTAAGAACAGTCCGCGTAAAGCCGGTTTCATAGACGGGATCAAAGAGATCTTTTCCACCATCGGAAACATGCCTCCCAAAATGAGGATCATTGCCCTTGTTCAATTTTTTACCTGGCCCGGCTTGTTCCTTCTATGGTTTTATTATTCTGTTGCTGTAGCCTACAATGTATTTGGCGCTACAACAGATACAGATCCTGCTTTTGGTGACGGAAGAGATTTTGCAGGTCTTACTTTATCCTTTTATAATGTTGTTACTTTCATTTTTGCCTTCATACTTCCTTTTATAGCCGATAAGCTTGGAAGGAAACTTACACATTCCATTTGCCTGTTGATAGGCGCACTTGGTTTTATAAGTGTGGCATGGGTAACTGATAAGAACATGCTTTTCCTATCCATGTCCTGTGTGGGCATTGCATGGGCGAGCATTTTATCAATGCCATATGCCATGCTGGCTAACGTATTGCCCGCACATAAGATCGGGATATACATGGGAATATTTAATTTCTTTATTGTATTGCCGGAGATCATTGCTTCCTTAGGCTTTAGCTGGGTAATGAACCATCTGCTCAATAATGACCGGATGCTTGCAGTTCAGGTGGGAGGTTACCTCATGATCATCGCGGCCCTCATTTGTTATTTTTTCATCAGGGAAAAAAAGAATGAAGGTTATGATGAGGATTCGGCAACTGAAATGGAAATTCTTGAACACAGACCTGTATAAATATGAAAAAAACACTTTCCCTTCTGGTTCTCATTCTCTTTGTAACAAGAATCTTTGCAGATGAATACAAAGTAGATGGCATCTATCCCACCCACTGGTGGGTTGGAATGAAAAATAAGAATCTTCAGCTGATGCTGAGGGGTTCTAATATCCAGGAAAATTCCGTTTCGGTTAGTTATCCTGGAGTAAAACTTCTGAAGATTACCAGGCCACAGAATCGTAATTATATTTTTCTTGATCTTGAAATTGCTTCAACAACCAAACCAGGCATGGTAAAGATCCATTTGAAAAATCCGGATGGTAAAGGAACGCTTGATTTCCCTCTCAGGGCACGTAAACCAGGTAAGGGCATTACCCGGAACAAAGGTGTAACCTCGGAAGATCTGATCTACCTTATTATGCCCGACAGATTCAGTAACGGAGATCCTTCCAATGACCGGATACCGGGATTGAAAGATCAGACCCTGAACCGCGATACCATTTACGACCGGCATGGAGGTGATCTGAAAGGGATTCAGGATAAACTAGATTATCTGCAGGACCTTGGTGTAACTGCCTTGTGGTTGAATCCTGTAATTCTGAACGACATGCCTTACCGCACCGAACATGGCTATGCATTTACTGATCATTATAAGATCGATCCGCGGATTGGAGGAGAAAAAGCTTACCACAACCTCATTGATGATCTTCATAAAAGAGGTATGAAGATTATTCAGGATGCCGTTTACAACCATACGGGAATTGTACATTTCCTTTTCCGCGATATGCCGGACAGTACCTGGTTTCATAAATGGCCAACATATACACAAACCACTTACAAAGACCAGGTTCTTTTTGACCCATATGCAGCAGCGGCTGATAAAAAATTAATGAGTGATGGATGGTTTGTAACACAAATGCCTGATATAAACCAGAACAATCCATTCTTTGCAAATTTTCTGATTCAACATGCTATCTGGTCAACAGAAGAATTCGGACTCGATGGCTGGAGAATTGACACTTACGCCTACAACGACCTTGAATTCATGAACCGTTGCAACAAGGCATTGCTGGATGAATATCCCAAACTGCACATGTTTGGCGAAACCTGGGTTCATGGCGTGATCAACCAGGCTTATTTTACTGAAAACAAATTGAATATTCCTTTTAAAAGCAACCTGCCGGCAGTTACGGATTTTCAAACACATTTGTATGGAATTCTGCCAGCACTGAAAGAAAATTTCGGATGGACTGAAGGAGTGAATAAACTTTATTCAACACTGGCCCAGGACATAATTTATCAGGACCCTATGAAAAATGTGAACTTCCTCGACAATCATGATAAGACCAGGTTCTTTTCTGAAATAGGAGAAGACTTTGATGCGTTCAAAATGGGAATGGGATGGTTACTTACCACCAGGGGAATACCACAGATCTATTATGGCACCGAAATTTTAATGAAGGGTGTTTCCAATCCCGATGGCTGGGTGAGGCTCGACTTTCCCGGTGGATGGAAAGAAGACCAGCAAAATAAATTTGAGGCAGGCGGAAGAACCAACCAGGAAAATGAAGCCTACAACTGGACCAGAACACTTGCCGGTTTCAGGAAAAAATCAACGGCAATCAAAACCGGTAAGTTCATGCAGTATGTGCCGATAGAAGGTGTATATACGTATTTCAGATACGACAGTTCTCAAACTGTTATGGTTGTTATGAATACTGATAAAAATGAAAAGATGATCCAGCCTGAAAGGTTTGTTGAAAGAATAAAAGGGTTTACCAGTGCAAGGAATATCGTCAACCATTCAATGCATACGCTTTCATCACCATGGAAGATACCTGGCAAATCCATTTGGGTTCTTGAACTGGGAAAATAAAAATATCAGTTGCTATTTTCAGGTTAATTGCATTTTAAGTTCCCCTGCTTTGATTTATAGTAATTAAAGCAGACCATATCTTTTTCAAAGGTATCTGCCTCATCAATGGCCCAGAACAAACCGATTAAATTATGCCGCTGAACATTTTTCCTGCAAAACTGCTTTGAGTCAAGTCTGATTTTTGTATCTCTATTTAAGATAGTGATTCCTCATGGTTATTGCCGGCCTGGAACCGGCAAACCATTTTCTTTTGCGTATCTGATTTTGTGCAGGAACAATTATATAACAGAAAACTTGTGGATCGTTAACTTTAAAGAACAGAGCATATGAACCAGCCAAAGGCAAATAACATAAAAGACCAGCCCCTGAAAGGCACCGAGCGATACGAGGATAAAAACTTTGTGGACAGTTCGGGACCTGTGTGGAATTATTCTATACTTTATGATGACGACATCATTACTTTTCAAAATGGCACCAATTATTCTTTGTACAGGAAATTCGGATCGAAGCAGGTTACAGTTCTGGAAACGGAAGGTTTTCATTTTACCGTTTGGGCACCCAATGCAACAAAAGTTTCTGTAATTGGAAATTTTAATAACTGGAACAGGGATGCGCATCCATTAACACCCAGGTGGGATAAAAGTGGAATATGGGAGGGCTTTATTCCCGGAATTCCCAAAGGTGCTTTGTATAAATATCATATCACAGGCTTTGATGAAATAGTTACGGAAAAAGGAGATCCTTTTGCCCATTACTGGGAAGTAAAACCCGCCACTTCATCACGCACCTGGGCGTTCAACTATAATTGGAAGGATGGAGAATGGATGAAAAAAAGGATGGACCACAATGCGCTGAATGCTCCATGGAGCGTTTATGAAGTACACCTGGCGAGCTGGATGCGGCCCGACAGGAATAATGAAGACCGTTATAATACTTATTTCCAGATCGCGGAACTTCTGGTGCCCTATGTAAAGGACATGGGCTTCACACATGTGGAACTGATGCCGGTAATGGAACACCCGTTTGATGGTAGCTGGGGTTATCAGTGTACGGGTTTCTTTGCACCCACCTCAAGATTTGGTGAACCGGAAGGATTGATGCACCTGATTGATGCTTTTCATCAGAATGGAATAGGAGTGATACTGGACTGGGTGCCTTCGCATTTTCCTTACGATGCCCACGGCCTGTTTATGTTCGATGGTACCCATACCTACGAATATGCAGATATGAGAAAAGGGTTTCATCCCGACTGGAACAGTTATATTTTCAATTATAAAAGAGGAGAGGTAAAATCATTCCTGATCAGCAGTGCAAGATTCTGGTTTGAATTATTTCATATTGATGGCATCAGGGTAGATGCAGTTTCTTCCATGCTGAAACTTGATTATTCAAGAGAACATGGCCAATGGGAACCAAATGAATTTGGGGGAAATGGAAACATTGAAGCCATTGCTTTTATCAGGGACCTGAATGAAACCATATTCAGGGATTTTCCGGATGTGCAAACAATTGCCGAAGAGGCTACCGACTGGCCAATGGTATCAAGGCCCACATTTAGCGGAGGCCTGGGTTTTGGAATGAAATGGATGATGGGATGGATGCATGATACCCTCGATTATTTTAAAATTGATCCTCTTTACAGGCCCCATCACCAGAATAAGTTTTCATTCAGCATGATGTATTTCTTTGATGAAAATTTTATGTTGCCCCTGAGCCATGATGAAGTAGTGCATGGTAAATCGCCTATGCTCTATAAAATGCCTGGTGATGAATGGCAGAAATTTGCAAATCTCAGAACACTGTACAGTTATATGTGGACGCATCCCGGAGCCAGACTATTGTTCATGGGTAATGAATTCGGGCAAACTTCAGAATGGAATCACAAAACGGAACTTGACTGGTATTTATTGAAATTTGATCTGCACAGGAAACTGCAGAATTGTATCAGGGATCTCAACCAGCTCCTGAGAACTGAAGAAGCACTTTACAGTAACCAGTTTCATATTTCCGGTTTTGAATGGATTGACCTCAACCACCGGTATGAATCCGTTATAGTTTATGCAAGAAATGGAAAAAACGATGACTTACTGGTAATTTTAAACCTCACGCCGGAACCGCGATGGGACTGGCAGATTGAGGTAAAGAACAGAACATATAAAGCGGAGATCTTTAACAGTGACCTGCAGAAGTATGGTGGAACCGGGGATGTTACCAATCCTGATATCAGGCAGGAACTCATTGAGCAGGATCAAGCTGCTGAAGTGAACGGGAAAAGTTACCGGTTGACCGTGAATCTTCCCCCATTGGCAGCGATCATTTTAAAATAAACCCCTGGCAGGAAGATTTTAGCAATTTGCTTGCTATTGGCATTTGAATAAGCCAAATTATATTTCTATTTTCGGTTACCGAAAAATACCAGTTATCCTATGCGTAAAATTGTAATTACTGCTGCAATATCAGCATTTTCCACTGTCTTATTTGCCCAGGCCGACAGCGCTTCTCTTTATTTACAAAAAGGAATAGAGGAAAAACAAAAAGGCCGTCATCTTGTTTCACTTCAGCATTTTGAAAAAGCCAACAAGTATAAAAAAGATGATAAGGAGATCGTTTCCGAACTCGCAGCTTCCTATTTAAATATGCGCAGGTATCAGCAGGCCAAGGCATCCTTTCAACAACTGGAAACCCTTGGTGTAAAAACAGATAGTACTTACCGCCAGCTAATGCTTTTATCCTTCAATATGCGCCAGTGGGATGATGCCATCAAATATGCCAGTGCACTGAAGCATGTAAAAAAAGATGAACAGACCGCCTATTATCTTGGAAAATCTTTTTATGAAAAAGAGAATCTGGGAGATGCCATAACTTATTTGAATATCGCTGCAAAAGAAAACCCTGCCAATGCAGAAATCCCATATACGGTGGCGAGGGCCTATGCGGATATGATGAATTTTAAAATGGCGATCCCTTATTTCCACAAAGCCATTGAACTGAATCCAACCCAAAGCAGGTGGATCTATGAAATGGCGCTGATCTATTATGCTATCCCTGATGAGCAGAATTCATTAAAATACATGCTTGAGGCAGGAGAGAAGGGTTACAGGAAGGATAATGAATACCTGCAAAATCTTGCAACCGCATATGTAGAGGCCGGGAAACCTGAAGAAGGTATTGGCATGCTTAAAGAAATCCTTAAGAACCGTCCAAGTGATATGAACTTACTTAACATGCTTGCCGAATCTTACTATGACATCAAAAAATATGATGATGCTATCAGTTATTTTGACAAAATACTTGAGATAGATAAGAACAACGCAGAAGCATTATACATGATAGGCATGAGTTTTCAGAAAAAAGGAGACAAAGCCAAAGGCCAGGCGCTTTGCGACAAAGCAATTGAAATGGATCCGGGCTTAAAGAGTTTGAAACAGGAGAAGCAAATGGGATTTTAACTCCATTGCCCCAAGCGGAGACCTGGATCATAAATACCTTCACAAAAAAATCTGCTGATAATAGCAGATTTTTTTATTGCAAACAGAAGCAGAAAAGAGATGCCCGCTTCAGGGCAAGGAAATTCTACATCCGCTCCGGTACCCTGATGCCCAACAACCTCATTGCATCTTTAATGGTATTGGCAGTGAGCTGGCATAATTTCAACCGTAATTGTTTTTTCTCTTCCGTTTCAGCATTCAGTACGGAATGCTCTGTGTAAAATGCATTATACGTTTTAGCAACATTGAATACATAAATGGCAATAACAGACGGATTGTATTCAAGTGCTGCCTGCCTAACCATGGTTCCATACTGTTCCAGTAACAACAGCAATTCTTTTTCCAGCTTTTCCAGGGAGCCCGTTGCTCCTGGTGTGTTTTCCACCGGTGGCGCTTTCCTCAATATAGACCGTATCCTGGCATGCGTGTATTGAACAAAGGGACCGGTGAAGCCATGGAAATCTATAGATTCTTCGGGGTTAAAGATCATGCGCTTTTTTGGATCAACACGAAGCAGGTAAAATTTCAAAGCACCTAATCCCAGTATATCATAAAGATCCCTCAGTTCTTCTTCATTAAAGTCTTTAACCTTGCCCAGTTCCTGTGTATGCCTCGCAGAAATGTTCACCATTTCATTTACCATGTCATCTGCATCCACAACTGTACCCTCCCGGCTTTTCATCCTTCCTCCGGGTAATTCAACCATACCATAACTTAAATGAAAAATACCGTCTGCATAAGGCTTACCCAGTTTTTTTAAAATGAACTGAAGCACCTTCATGTGATAATTTTGTTCATCGGCTATCACGTAAATACTCTGGTCATAATTAAAATCCTTGTATTTCTCATCTGCCAGCCCAAGGTCCTGCGTAATGTAAACAGAGGTGCCGTCTTTCCTCAATAATAATTTTTCATCAAGACCTTCACTGGTAAGATCAACCCATACGCTGCCATCATCTTTTTTATAGAACACCCCATTGGATAATCCCTGTTCAACAAACTGCTTACCCAAAATGTAAGTGCCGCTCTCATAATAAACCTTGTCGAAGTCCGTACCTATGCGCTCATAGGTTTCATCAAAACCTTTGTACACCCATCCATTCATTTTATTCCACAATTCAATTACTTCCGGCTTACCATTTTCCCAGTCAACAAGCATTTGCTGCGCCTTAAGCATAATGGCTGTGTTGGCCCTGATCAATTCCCTGAAATCATCCTGCATTTTTTTCAGCTTCTCTTTATCTTTCTCACTGTTGCCCGGCACTGCATTGATCAACTCCTTTAATTCAACCAGCTTCTGTTTATGTTTTTTATCAATGGAACTGAGATCACCATCCAGCACTTTTGTGGTCAGGGCGGAAGCTTCTTCTTTTAACTGGTTTTCAAACCTTACATAATAATCACCAACAAGGTGATCACCTTTAATACCGGTGGTTTCGGGTGTGGCACCATCAGCAAAAAGTTGCCAGGCTATCATGCTTTTGCAGATATGTATCCCCCTGTCGTTTACTATACAGGTCTTCATTGTTTCATTCCCATTGGCCTTTATGATCTCTGCCACACTCCATCCCAGAAATATATTCCTAAGATGACCAAGGTGCAGGGGCTTGTTGGTATTGGGAGAAGCATATTCAACTATCACCTTGCGGTTAGATGGCTTAATAACGGCAGGAGAGGCCAGATTGTATTGGGCGGTAAGAAAAGAAGTTAAATAATGATCAGCCACATTCAGATTCAGAAAGCCTTTGATCACATTGTATCCTGTAAATAATTCTTTATTATGGTGAACCATATATTCCCCAAGGGCCTGGCCCAATGCATCAGGCGATTGCTTCAATTGCTTTACCAGGCCAAACAGCACTACAGTATAGGCGCCCTCGAACTCTGGTTTTGTTTGATTTACCTGGATATCATCAGGTGTGATGATCATTTTATGAATGGTTTCAATGGCCTGCGCAGCTGCTTCTTTAATTTTCTGGACTAAACTCATGCTCAAAACGGTTAAGGCCGCAATTTACTTAGCCGGATTGAGAAATCTGGAATTTCAGGCTGGCAGGAGGAAACACCATGCTGAAAATAAAAACTATAAAACCCTGATTCATTTCATCAGTTGAAAATCGTTCTACATTAAATATTCCGCTGCCTGGATTTTCCTGCTTTCACAAGCCATTAACCTCATTTACCGGATTTAGACCGCAATCAATGGATTTTGCTATTAATTTAGCATCCTTCATGCGCAGGATACATCATAAGCTCAGGAAAAGCATATTTGCGGTACTGGATATTTTTTATCCGCTGTTCAGACGGTTCATGCCGTTACAAACCTATCACTATGCTGCCTGTGGAGGATCCAATACAGCATTAGGTCTGTTGCTTTATTTCGTTTCTTATAATTATATACTGGAAAAACAGGTGCTTGATCTTGGTGTTATAGCCTTTGAACCACACATCGCTGCATTATTTATTTCTTTTATCATCACTTTTCCCATTGGATTTTATCTCAGCATGTTTGTAATATTCCAGGGATCCTATTTAAAAAGAAGGGTACAGTTCTTCAGGTATTTTCTGGTGATTATAGGATGTATGGTGATCAATTATATTTGCCTGAAAATTTTTGTTGAGCACTTTGGATGGTTCCCTACACCCTCACAAATGGTAACCACGGGCATTGTTATCCTGTTCAATTATTTTTCACAACGGCATTTTTCTTTCCGTTCATTAAAACAGGTCAAAAAAAGAAAAACCATTTCCGCCTAAAATTTCAGATTGATCTCAGAAACCTGTACGCTTAATTTGCCGGTACAATTACTCCTTATCAGCAGATGTTGTGGTAAGGCATAGACACCGGTAAGTGTTAATTGCTCTACTTTTCCCGAGCCGCTTATTCCTTTTGTCCATTCCCGGTTTATCCACTGGTTCATAGCAACTGCAGCAGTATCATAATATTGGGAAAGATCGAACGAAGTATATTTTTTCATTTCCGTAATGATCCGTTTATTGAATAGCCATTTAGCGGTCTTCAACAACAGATTCCTGGTTCTGAGGTCATAATCAAGGTCCTGCACTTCAATACTTCCTTTTGCTGTATCATAAACCGGTTTACCATTCAGATAGATCTTTCCTTCGAATGAACCGGTGAAATCAATACCTATCAAAAGATTGCCTGAGCTATCACCCGAAACCGTTGTATTGTTTACGATAATATGTTTTTTGAAGATCCCTTCTGTTACATCAAATCTTTTTCCTGCCAGATAGCCGTTCAGTACTTTGCTTAGAGAATCGTATTGCAGGGCTGCTTCAAGAAAGATATTGAATCCGCCTGCATTTTCGGATGAAGAAAGGTCAGGTACAGGAGTAGTGATTGTTGCAGTTTTCTCAAAGCTTACAACCGGTGTGGCAGAAATACCAAAATTGATGTTTAGCAGGTCATTATTTGCATTGATATTTTGCATGCGCAATTTTTTAGGGTGAAGACTAAAATAACCTACACCCGGAATGGTATATACATCGCTCAGCATATTCCATGCATATTGCATCCATGGCCTGAGGTTTACAAACCTGTAATTATCTTCCAGTATCTTTTTGGAAGCATCCAGTTCTTCTGTCAGTCCCTTCATCACTTCTTTCGTAATGTCCTCACCCCAGAAGCATACCGAACATTTATCAAGCGGCACCGGCTCTCTGCGAACGATAGTTGAATTCAGTATGTAATTTGAATACAGTTTGAATGTACTTGAAAAACCAACATCAACTTTTCTTTCACCTTCATCGAAGCCGCATTTGCAGGCAGGCGTCCAAGGTGACAGCACCCCACCGCCAACACAACTCCGGGTGGAACCGGTGATCTGGTAATAACCGGTACAGCCCAGGTGCATGGTTTGAGATTTACCTGAATGGGAATGTCAATGGTAGATTCGGGAAGGGAATCGATACGAATGCCGGATGAGGTTGTATCCTGTGAGAAACTAACAATAGAAAGCAAAGTGAAGATGAGTAGAATTGCGGGCTTCATAGTTCAGCTTTCAAATATAATATTAAGCCCTTAGCAATTGCTTTTTAGCCATAGTCTTTATGGGATATACCAGCTTTCTTAACTTTTTTAATAGCTAATATAGCAAATGCAATCAGCCATTGGCCAGCCTGAATTCCCGCGGATTCTTAAAACCTTTTTCCAGCATTTCCATGCCTGCAAGAACCCGCTTCTCCCGTGTTTCACTTCTTTTAGCGGTAATGACCCATTCCAGGTATTCTCTTTTATTGGAGAAAGCAAGTGAATTGAAAAATGTCTCCGCTTTTTTATTCTTTTTGAATGCAGCATTCAGGTCATCGGGAAGTATAATGGTTTTGGTACCTGAATCTGCATATTGGAATATAGGCCTTTCCTTTGGCTTTGATTCCTTTTTTCTATCCTGAACAGTTTTCTCACGTATGCCAAATGCCGACCAGGTATCATCAAATGAAATCAGATTGATCCATTGTTTGTCCTGTTTCATTAATGCTTCCCATCCCGTATCTCTTGTGAGGTCGGTTTGTATACCGGAACTGCCTTTGGGAAAATAGATCCAGCAAATAACATCCCTGCTGATCATGGACATCACTTTTTTCAGTCCCTTGTCCATTTCGGCTTTATTTTTCACAAACCAGTGCACCTGGTCAAAATGCGCTCCGGAAGCTTTCACCTTCACCCCCGGGGGAAGTGGACCCATGCTTTTTTTGAAATCAGCAGGAGCATTGATCACCAGTAAACGATTTCCTTCCCTGATCTTTAATTTGTTTGCAGTTGAAAAAGCCATAAAAATTTTTATTCCTAATAATGGATAAGGACAATTTTAAGAC
>CBIHLW010000028.1:0-13499 GCA_966210755.1 uncultured bacterium | reverse complement strand
CAAGTCGGCTTACAGAAGTATCCTGTAGGAAACTCACTAAGTAATTTACAAACATTGTAGGGTTTGACTTAATGGCAGCTCCATACTTTTCATAAAATTTATATCCTAAGTGATTTGAATAGTAATCTTGATAATTTGCACTACTATTATCACCTACTACAAATTGCAATAAATCATTATGGTTTCGATAACCATCAGTTTTATCATTGTCCATCAAAAAAAATGCTTCCCCTCCGGGAAGCATTTTTTTTCCATCTTACGTATTTAGAATGGCAGATCGTCCGAACCCTGATCAATAGCCGCGGGTGCAGGTGATTCCTGGCGGTTGTACGACGATGATTCGGAAGCCACACCTCCGCCACCATTATCAGATTTGCTGCCAAGCAGCTGCACTTCTCTTACACGCATGGTAAGTGTAGCACCGTTTGTGCCATCATTGCGTGTAAAGCTGCGAACCTCAGGGGTCCCTTCCACGTAAACCTGCGTCCCTTTCTGAAGGTAAGGTGCAACTGCAGTCCTGTCCGTCCAGTATGCACAATCCACCCAGGTTGTTTTTTCCTGGCTATTACCCTGGCTATCCTTGTATTTTTCTGAATGTGCCACGGTAAAATTGATAACATTCTTTCCATTTACCTGGTTAACGATACAATCTTTACCCAGGCGTCCGATTACTTGCATTTTGATCATAGTGCTCATATTATTAGGCCTCCAAGTTAAGCTTTTAGCTTTGTTTAGTGTTTAAGAATTAACAGGGATTCTGTTATATTTATCAAGACGAAATTAACATGGGCCGGGGCCGGAACCCTGGGATTTTCAACAGCGGAACTAAAGATTTTTCTGCCGGGATTCCGGTGATTTTCCTGAAAATTAGTGGAGAAACACCCTATATACTGAACAGGATGATAATTAAGAGGCCGGCGGCCAGTAACAATAAAAGGATGATATAATAACTAAGCATCGGCCTGGTTTTGGAATTTTTATTTTTTCTTATCTCCCGGAGATTTTTTTACGTTCTCCTTCAGCCTTCCGCCCTCCTTCAGCTTCTGGTGGAGTATCCATTCAATCTGGCCATTCACACTGCGAAACTCATCTGCCGCCCATTTTTCAAGGGCTTTATACGTGTCATTTTCTATACGAATCACAAAACTTTTTTTATCACTCACTTCCAACGCGTTTTACTGTTTGTTCCTGAAATTTCCATGATGGCTTTCTGAAGGCCATGCGGATCTCCGGTACTGAAAAAAATCTTTTTCCCATTTGCAAGTCTAAGTTGTACCCCTTCCCCTTTACGGGCTATGTGCACTTTTCCATAGCCCGGAACCCGGTTTGGTCCATATTTCAGCGCTGGTGATCTTCTGACTTCCACTTCCTGTATCTCTTCCCTTTCAATCACCCTGAATTTTTTTTGCAATGGTTTCCAGCGGTAATACAACCCGTTAGTTGTTACCCTGCTTTCAAACCTGGCACTAGAAAATATATAAAATAATATGAGCTCAACAGGTATCATCAACCCAAGTGCCAGCCACATTTCGCCTTTATCAACATCTTTGGAATTGCTCATAAAAAGCATAATTCCGGCAGTTAAGATCACTGGACTGAGAATGGCCAGGGCCAGCCATTTTGGAAACCGCTGTTCCTCACTGAACATAATTGAACCAGATGTTTCATATGCCTTTATCATCTTATTGGTATAAAGTTCCAGTGTTCAAAATAGGCTGTGCACCTTTTTCACCACAGAGCACCACCATCAGGTTGCTCACCATGGCCGCTTTCTTTTCTTCATCCAGTTCTACAATACCTTTACGCGATAACATTTCAAGTGCCATCTCCACCATTCCAACAGCGCCTTCAACGATCTTTGTTCTTGCCGCAACTATTGCCGTAGCCTGCTGCCTTTGTAGCATGGCTCCTGCAATTTCCTGCGCATAGGCCAGGTGGCTGATCCTGGCTTCCATAATTATAATGCCTGCCGGGGCCAGGCGCTCTGTAAGTTCAGTTTCCAGTATCGCACTCACCTGGTCAGCACCATTTCTTAAAGTGATGTCTGCATGTTCATCTTCCAGGTTATCATATGGAAAGCTATTAGCAAGATGGCGTACCGCTGCTTCGCTCTGGCGAAGAACATATTCCTTGTAATTCACTACATCGTAGGCGGCTTTAAAAGTATCACCCACCTGCCAAACGATCACGGCCGCGATCTCAATGGGATTTCCCATCTTGTCATTCACTTTCAGTTTTGAACTTTCCATATTCTGCGCACGCAGGGAAATATTGTCCTTGGTATAGAAAGGATTTACAAAGAACCATCCGTTGTTCTTGATGGTACCGGCATAGGTACCAAACAGGTTCAAAACCCTTGAATGGTTGGGCTGAACAATGACAAGTCCTGTCATTAAAAATATACTAAGGCCGAGAAAAAACGCGGCGGCAACAATCAGCCATGCACTTACATCTTCTCCGAGTTGTGAAAAGAAATAACCGCATGCAGCCAGTGACACCATTACAAAAAGCAACCCGATGATTCCCGATAAGGGTTTGACGATCTTTTCCATATAAGTAAGTTTTAGTTTGATATCATTATGATATCAAATTTATATCAGGCGCGCCGGAATTCCAAATGCAGGAACATTTATTTCCGTGAAAAAAATTGCATGGTAAATGGGAAAGAATGCATGGAATGGTTTGCCGGAAGAATGAATACAAACCAAACAAAAAAAAGTCCCCGGGAAGGGACTTTATATCTTCAATATATTTTTTTGATCAGATTAGCTGCTTACCCACCGGTGGACCCGTCTCTCACTTTTATTTTCTTCTTCCCGGCATTCTTTTTTTCAAAATCCAGTACCGCTTGTGGTTTTGGTAATTTTTTATCTTCTTTTTTGGCTGTCTTTTTAGTTGGGTCAATAGGTGCCATATCATCTTCCAGTGCCGTTGCTTCCGCGTCCACTTCTTCTTTTGGCCGGTTCATCACCCATTGCTCTGTTGATTCAATGGTTCCGGAAAAGGTATCATAAAAGGTCCAGGTACCATGCTTATAAGATTTCGGCTCCACCTTAATGATCACTTTTTCCACGATCTTGCTGGGATCATTGATATCTCTTACATCAACCGTGTCATATGGATGTTTGGGATCTATAGCCCTCCAGCTTTCCTCGCGCATGGGCTCACCGGCGTTGGTAAAATAAACGCACCTGCCGTTCTTCATCCCATATCTGTAGTTTTCAATTGCAAGGCAATCGCCTTCCAGAGAAAAACGTTTCCACACACCTTCCTTAAGATCATTCTCATAATAACCTTCTTCCTCATAACCCCGTTCTCCTCTCAGTGCCTGCACCTTAACTATCCAGGGACCCTGCTTCATACCCTTAAGGTCAACACGGTTAATGGTGTCGCGCTGCTGAAACAATTCATAGGATTTCCATTGGGCATTAGCCGTAAAGGAAAAGAACATACTTACAATGATCAGATATCGCATAGTTTAGTAAGTTTGATGAATATCATTTAAACGCCAAAACCTGCTGTTTATGTTATCAAATTTAAACCAATACTTTTTTAGCCTCTGCTTTTTGCTCGTTAGTATTTTCACAAATGCCCAGGTTAAACCCACCACAGCGGCCGACCGCTTAAAAAGCATGGAAAAAAAGCAGGAATTATTCAAAAGATCAACGCTAAATAATATAAAATTCAGAAATATCGGACCTACCGTTATGAGTGGCAGGGTTTCAGATATTGAAGCCAATCCCAATGATCCTACAGAGTTTTACGTAGCCTATTCATCAGGTGGATTGTGGTACACGCATAATAACGGCTTATCCTTTACACCCATTTTTGACAGCCTTGACGTTCTCACCATTGGAGATATAGCCGTGAACTGGAAAACCGGCACCATCTGGGTGGGAACCGGCGAGGTAAACAGCAGCCGTTCCTCCTATGCCGGCCTGGGTGTTTATAAAAGCAGGGATAAAGGCAAAACATGGCAATATGCAGGGCTGCCCGAATCACATCATATTGGTAAGATACAATTACATCCTGCCGATGACAACACAGCATGGGTGGCGGCACTGGGACATCTTTATTCTGCCAATAAAGAAAGGGGGGTATATAAAACTACCGATGGCGGAAAAACCTGGAGACAAACTTTATATGTAGATGAGAATACAGGAGCTGTTGAAATGGACATCAACCCTCAGAATCCGGATGAATTGTATGCTGCCTTGTGGTACCGCACCAGACGTGCCTGGAACTTTGAAGAAAGTGGTCCCAACAGTGGCATTTATAAATCTACTGATGGCGGTGAAACCTGGACCATGATCACAACAACAGGTTCAGGATTTCCAAATGGTTCTCATGTGGGAAGGATCGGGCTTGCTGTATATCCAAAAGATCCGCGGATCGTTTATGCTATTGTTGACAACCAGGAAAACATTCCTGATACATCAAAAGCCGATACCGCCTCCTACCGGCTTGATGATCTTAAAAACCTGAGCATTGAACAATTTGCGCAACTGAATCAGAGCAGGCTGGATACTTTTCTGAAAAGGAACCGGCTTTCCAACAGGTATACTGCGCAACAGATAAAGGAATTAGTGGCTTCCAATAAGATCAAACCCACTTCACTCTACGATTACCTTTATGTGAATACAGGATTTGAAGGAACACCCATTGGCGCTGAAGTATACAGGAGTGATAATGGTGGGCAAAGCTGGACAAAAACCAATAAAAAAGAAATTCCCATCTTCTTTACCTATGGTTATTATTTCGCCAAGATATATGTATCGCCATACAACCCCGATAAGGTGTATGCGCTGGGTTTTTCATCGCAGCTGTCAACCGATGGTGGTAAAACCTGGAACAACATGGATAAGGCCAATGTACATGCCGACCATCATGCGCTATGGATCAATCCAAACAAAGATTCCCACCTCATTAATGGTAATGACGGCGGTGTGAACATAACCTATGATAATGGTGAAAACTGGTTCAAGGCAAATACACCTGCAGTGGGACAATTTTATTCCGTAACAGTTGACCAGGCCAAACCATATAATGTATATGGCGGCTTACAGGATAACGGTGTATGGTACCTGCCATCTGTAACAGGCCGGAACTCCTTTGCCAACTCGGGCCTGGGACTTGCGGATGGATTTGAAAGAAATATCGGAGGCGGAGATGGCATGCAGGTACAGGTGGATCCAAGAGATAACCTCACCACTTTTTATGGTTCCCAGTTTGGAAACTATGCAAGAACCAACAGGCTTACAAAACAGGGAACAAGAAGAATTACACCAAGGCATACCATGGGTGAAAAACCATTGCGCTGGAACTGGCAGTCACCTATCTTACTAAGCCCGCACAACCCCGAAATACTGTATATGGGCAGTCATAAATTTCACCGCTCTTTCAATCAGGGTGATACCATGATGGCTTTGAGTGATGATCTTACCAATGGTGGTAAAGAAGGTGATGTACCCTATGGTACACTCACCGCTATTTCAGAATCTCCTGTACGTTTTGGTTTGATCTATACCGGAAGTGACGATGGCAATATCCATGTATCAAAAGATGCGGGCTACTCATGGACACTGGTGAGTGCACCGGTTAAAAAAGGGTTTAGTTTGCCCCAGGGTTTGTGGGTGAGCCGGGTAACGGCTTCCAAACATAAAGAACCAAGAGTATATGCTTCGTTGAATGGATACCGTTATGATGATTTCATGCCCTACCTCTACGTTAGCGAAGATCATGGAAGCACCTGGAAGCCCATTGGAAAGGACCTGCCTGCAGAACCCATTAATGTAGTAAAAGAAGATCCCAGAAATGAGAATATTATTTATGTGGGAACGGATGGAGGTTTGTATGTAAGCTTCGACAGAGGACAAAACTTTATGATGTGGCATGCAGGCCTGCCAAGGTCAGTACCGGTGCATGATATTGCTTTCCAGGAAAGAGAAAATGAAATTGTGATCGGAACGCATGGAAGGAGCATTTACATTGCAAAGCTTGATGAAGTGCAGAAGAAGAGCCAATAGCCAACAGCTATTGGCTAATGGCCTGCAAATAATTTCCTTGTGCTTCGACATTAAAATATCTTAAACCTTTCCATGCATGCCCTTTCGAGGGCTTCCCTGTCATCCGGATGCGAAATATTGATCAAAGCTTTCGCTCTTTGTCTGAGGTTTTTCCCAAACAGATAAGCAATTCCATATTCGGTGATCACGTAGTGTACATGAGCCCTGGTGGTAACAACACCTGCACCGGGCTTCAGAAAAGGTACGATCCTGGCCACACCTTTTGCGGTTCTTGATGGCAATGCTATAATTGGTTTACCACCTTCACTTAATGCAGCGCCACGCATGAAATCCATCTGTCCCCCTACGCCTGAAAACTGATAGGTACCAATGGAATCGGAACAAACCTGGCCCGTTATATCTATTTCAATTGCGCTGTTGATGGCTACCATTTTATTGTTTCGCCTGATGACGTGCGGATCATTCACATAATCAATATCAAGAAACTGGAAAGCAGGATTATCATGAACATAATCATACAGCTTTCGGGTGCCAAGTGCAAAGCCTGTTACGGTTTTATTGGGGTGGATGTTTTTGTATTTATTGTTGATCACATCTTTTTCAAACAGGTCAACAATTCCATCACTGCACATTTCCGTATGCACACCAAGATCCTTGTGATTGTGAAGACAGCGCAGTACGGCATCCGGTATGGAGCCAATACCCATTTGAAGGGTGCTCCTGTCCTCGATAAGTGAAGCCACATATTCACCGATCCTCATTTCTTCCGCGCCCACCTTGTCGCCAAATCTTGCTTCATATAAAGGCTCATTACATTCAACCATTGCATAAAACCGGCTGCTGTGTATCAGTCCGTCACCATGCGTTCTTGGTACATTGGAATTGATCTGCGCTATTACATATTTAGCCGTATTCACGGCAGAACGTGCCACATCCACGGAAACACCAAGCGAACAATAGCCATGATCATCAGGTGGTGAAACCTGAACGATGGCAACATCGATCGGAAGAATATTCTGTTTGAATAATTCCGGTATCTCACTTAGAAAAACCGGTACATAATCAGCCAGTCCTTCATTCACATCCTTACGGATGGAAGCGGAAACAAAAAGAGAATTGATCTTAAAGTTTTCGGAATATTCGGGCTTGTCAACATGTATGTCACCATAAACAGAAATGAAAACAAGTTCCACATCTTTTAACCGATAAGCCTGTTTTTCCAGGGCCCTTAACATACAGGTAGGCGTTTGTGCACTGCCCTGGATGAATACACGGTTACCCGACTGAATAATATTCAATGCCTCATCAGGCGTTTTAAACTCTATTGGAATTTTCATATGTGATGCAAATAGACGAATAAACAAAAGTATACCAACTGATTTTTATTAGCCGGTAAGCTAATAATGATCAATTTTGCGGGTATAGTTTTAGTATTATTAAAGGAAGGAATGGAAATGCAGCAACAGGCAAAGGAAATCAAATATTTTTTGTACAGCCAGGCTTTTGCCGATGGTATAAAAACAACGATTGGTATTTTAATGCCGGCACTTCTCGCGCTTTATTTTGATGCCATTGACCTGGGCATGACAATGTCCCTGGGTGCGATGGCCGTTAGTTTAACAGATGCGCCCGGTCCCCTGATCCATAAGCGTAATGGAATGTTCATTTGTCTTGTTTTCATTTTCATCGTTGCACTGATCACACCTGTGGCGCGGTTAAATGTATGGGCGCTGGGACTGGAGATCTTCATTGCCAGCTTTTTCTTTTCCATGTTTTCCGTTTATGGCAACAGGGCTACGGCAGTTGGAAGTGCTTCCATGCTGGTAATGATACTTACCATGGACCATCCTGTTTTACAAAACCAGTTACTGGTTCATGGTTCACTGATCCTTGCAGGTGGCACCTGGTATTTATTGATAAGCATCATATTTTATCACCTGCAACCCTATCGTATGGCGCAGCGGATCCTGGGCGAAAGCATCAGGGAACTGGCGGGTTATTTAAGGATCAAATCAGCATTTTATAATGCAGATGCCGATCTTGATGAGAATTACAAAAAACTGGTGGCCCAGCAGATAGTAGTAAGCAATAAGCAGGATGCCGTAAGGGAGATCTTATTTAAAACAAGACAGATCGTTAGCGAATCAACAGCAACCGGGCGCAAGCTGGTCTGGACCTTTGTTGAAACAATTGACCTGTTTGAAGATGTTACCGCCACCTTGTACGACTATTCATCCCTACGAAGCCGATTCAGTCATACTGATATCCTGAAGGAGTTTTCAGACTTCATTAGCCAGATGTCATCTGAACTGGATCAGATAGGAATGGCCATTCAAAACAACCATATCTATACAAGACCAAATTTTGAACCCCATCTTATTTATCTGAAAAGCAGGATAGATGAATATTCCAGGACCAGTGAAAAAAACATACTGGTATTAAAAAAGATCCTGGTAAACATGAGAAGACTGGTTCAGCGATTTGATGAGCTGACCAGGTATTTTGATAAAACACAGAAACACAAAAAGAAGAAGGATAACCTCGACCATTCTCATTTTGTTGGTCACCAGCCGCTCGATCCAAAGCTCCTCCTGAATAATATCTCATTGAAATCCTCGGTCTTCAAGCATGCCATGCGGGTAGCAATTGCTTCAGTAGCCGGATATATCATTGTAAAAACACTTTCCTATGGCAACTATAGTTACTGGATCCTGATGACCGTGGCATTTATATTGAAGCCCGCATTCAGCCTTACAAAGCAAAGAAATATTGAAAGGATCATAGGCACCTTGGCGGGTGGGTTGGCTGGCGTGCTCATTTTAATATTCATTCCTGACAAGAATGTACAATTTGTCCTGCTGGTTTTATTTATGCTGATCACTTATTCTTTTATGCGCATCAATTACCTGGTAATGGTGATTGCTGTCACTCCTTTTGTGCTCATTTTGTTCAATATGCTTGGTGTAAGCTTTTCTGAGGTTGCAACTGAAAGAGTGCTTGATACTGTAATTGGATGTGCGGTAGCCTTTGCTGCCAGCTATTTGTTATTCCCTGCCTGGGAATCTGAACAGATCAATTATCATTTACAGAACATGCTTAAAGCCAATGCAGCGTATCTTAAAAAGATCAGTGAATCATTGCATGGCGAACCGGTCAGGCTGCTGGATTATAAGCTGGTGCGTAAAGAAGTGTATGTAAGTTCGGCTAACCTTTCGTCCGCCTTTCAGCGGATGTTATCCGAACCTAAAAGAACACAAAAGAACAGTAAGCTCATTCACCAGTTTGTAGTATTGAATCATATACTTTTTTCAAATATCGCCACTTTGTCAACTGCCCTGATCAGTAAAGAACCCAGGGTGCACCCGCAGCCACTGATCGTTTCCGTAAACAGATCAATTGCCCTGATGGAAGAGAATATACAGCTATCAGGAATCCATTCAGTTCAAAAAGATCAGGTAAAACAAAAAGCTGAAGCGCAACCTGAATTTATCAGTCAGGATGATAACCTGTTTAAAGACCAGCTGGAGTTTATTAACAAACTGACCATAGACATTGGTAAAACAGTAAAGCAGATTATTTCCGGATAAACCATTCAATGGCCAGCTCATATCCCAGCAAACCGAGGCCGAAAATACTCCCCACCGCTTTACCCGAAACATGAGACAGTTTCCGGAAATCCTCACGGGCATGCACATTTGAAATATGAACTTCTATTACCGGTGTTTTAATGGCGGCAATGGCATCGCCAATAGCCACAGAAGTGTGCGTGTATCCACCCGGATTGATGATGATGCCGTCATGATCAAATCCAACCTTTTGCAATTCAGTAATGAGCGCTCCTTCAATATTACTTTGAAAATAATGAAATGAAACCTGGTTGAATTTAGCTTTCAGCCTGTCAAGGTATTCCTCAAAGGGCATGTTGCCATAGATATCAGTTTCCCTTTTACCCAGCAGGTTAAGATTAGGACCATTGATGATTGCGATCTTCATTTTCTTTGATTACAGGAATTAAAATACAGTTATTGCATGAATTATCTGAATTCCATTTTTGAATTTAAATAAAACCCTATTGATCCGGTCAAAAATATGATTTGATGTAATGGTTTCAGGAGCCCCGGTTCACCCATCCAAATATTTCAAGGCTGATGTATTTTCCATCCTTTATTTCACAATCTATCATGGTACCTTCTTTTTTGAAACCCGTTTTTGAAAGGATCCTTGCACTACTGTTATTTCCGGTTTCAACAAATGCCTCCATCCTGTGCAACTGTTTTTCTTCTTTCCAGTAACGGATCACTTCCTGCAATGCTTCTGTAGCGTATCCCCGGTTCCAGTATTGAGGAAGTATCCAGAAACCAACTTCTGCTTTTTTATGAAGGGGTTTGTAAAAATATACGGTGATCACACCAATGCTTTTACCGGAAGAGATCTCTACCATCTTCCATGGAATACCTGATCCATCCTTTAGCATTTGTTGATACCATTCCATCTGGGCCGCTGTTGATTCATATGAATGGTACCGGATCCCATAGAACCGGATCACGTCAGGATGACTCAGCCCTTCAAATATGAATGCCTGATCCTGGGGCATTACCTGTTGGAGGTACAGGCGTGAAGTGGTTAGACTGGGTGAGGAACTGGTTGACAAGTTGAATTTAATTTATTGACGCTTCCTTCATCAGCACAAGATTTTGAATTTTACATTTTGACCCTTCCCTTGTCAGGGCATGCTTTTGGCTTTTGAATCCGCACAATAAAAAATCCCCGATTCACGACTGCTTCCTGATCATATCAATGAATTCGTCAAACAAATACCGGCTGTCGTGCGGACCGGGTGTGCTTTCAGGATGGTACTGAACTGAAAAAGCAGGTTTTCCTTTTATGCGGATGCCCTCAATTGACTGGTCGTTGAGATTAACGTGGGTGATCTCAATGTTCTTTGCTTTTTTCACTGCTTCGGGGTCAACTCCAAATCCATGATTCTGCGTAGTGATCTCACACCTTCCGGTAACCAGGTTCTTTACCGGATGATTCATTCCTCTATGCCCATGTTTCATTTTAAATGTTGGAATATCATTGGCCAGTGCCAGTAACTGATGCCCCAGGCAAATGCCAAATGTGGGTTTTTCTTCTTTCAATATATTTTTCAGCGTGTCAACTGCATAAGCCATGGATGCCGGATCGCCTGGCCCATTGGAAATAAAATATCCGGAAGGATTAAATTTTTTCAGTTCTTCTATGGATGTTTTAGCAGGAAATACTTTTACATGTGCACCCCTTTCTACCATGCAGTTAAAAATATTGCGTTTGGTTCCATAATCAAGCACTGCGATTTTAATGGGTGAGCTGGTATCGCCCAATTCATAAGGCACCTTTGTACTGACTATGGATGCCAGTTCCAGTCCTGACATATCAGGAACATCATTTAATTTATTTTTTAAAACTTCGGGATCCAGTATTTCTGATGATATGATACAGTTCATGGCACCCTTATTCCTGATCTGGGTAACCAGGGCCCTGGTATCAACCCCCTCAATGGCAACAATATTCTGGTTCTTCAGATAATCGTTAAGGGAACCTTTGGCCGTATGCCTCGAGAACAGTTCTTCCAGGTTCCGGCCTATTAGTCCTTTTATCTTGACACTATCACTTTCCACGTCTTCATCGGACACACCATAATTACCAATATGGGCATTGTTCATGATCAGTACCTGGCCATAATAACTGGGATCGGTAAATACTTCCTGGTAGCCGGTCATTCCTGTATTAAAACAAATTTCACCACCTGTAGTACCTGTAGCGCCAAATGCTTTTCCATAACAGGTTGTGCCATCTTCAAGAACCAAAACTGCTGTATACTCCATTGTAAAAAAGTTATGCAAAGAAAAACTATCTGCAGATTTCAGGCCGTTAAAAATTACCCACAAAAGAAAAGCAGTCAGGAGAACAATTTTTTCCGGCCATTTCCTTACTTATCTTACCATATGTTTTTTACCGTTAGCAGAATCATTTCCGGGCTATTTATCATGCTGCTGGCAGGTGCTGTCTATTTTCATCTTGAAAGAATATTATTTTCAGATGCTTCATTTATTTTAACCAGGATCATCAATACTGGTTCCCTTCAGATCCAGGAACACAGGTATGGATCTTTTATAACCCAGGGCTTTCCGCTGCTGGCTTCTTATTCAGGAATGCCGCTATCGGCCATAGTGCTGCTGTATTCTGTGAGCTTCAATCTGTTTTACCTTGCTGTTGCTTTATTGCTGGTGTATACGTTCAGGGAATATGGGCTGGCCATTCTCATGAGTTTTTATTATGTTCTTTATGTTTCAGATACTTATTTCTGGACCAACAATGAAGTGCACCAGGGCATTGCCTGGATGTTCCTTTTTTTTGGCATGATATCATGGCTCTGGAAAAGGAGGATTAGAAAAGTGATATTCCTGCCGGTATTTATTTTGCTGGCCTTTCTTGCCATATTCACACATCCCCTGGTTGCATTCCCAACCCTGTTCCTGTGGACATTTTTTATTTTTGAAAATAAATGGGCCGCCGGTCATAAAGAGCTCATTGTATATTCTATACTCCTTCTGGCCATTTGCTTTGCCAAATATCTTTTGAGTACCAGCGTTGGGCAAAGTCATTATGATATTGAAAAGCTGGAAGGATTACAGCACCTCCATACAGAATCAGTCTTTTCCGCCCTCAACTCAACCCTGTCCGGGGAAATTATAAAAAGGACCCTGACACAATACTGGATCATTCCCATATTATTCATGACCGGGATGGTATATGCCATCAAACAAAAAAAATATGCAAATGCCGTATTGGTGATGGTATTTTCCATGGCATATTTTACAGCCATAGTGGTCACCTTCAGAGAGTTTACACCTTTTTACATGGAAAGCGAACTAATGGCACTCAGCATAATAACCGCTGCATTGTTTGTTTATTATGCCCTGCCGGCATTCAAACCACAACAGGCCGTGATGATCCTGGTGCTCATTTTTATGGTGAGACTGGCTTACATAGGTCATGCATCAAAAAAATGGGTGGAAAGGAAGGAATGGATCTTTTTAACGCTGGAGGACATGCGAAAAAAAGGAATAAAAAAAGGTTTGATCAATGAGGACGAACAAACCAAAAAAATATTGATCATGAGCTGGGGCTTACCTCAGGAAAGCCTGCTGGCTTCTGCATTAAACGGCGATGATCCCCAAATGACCTTTATTTCATCAACACCCGAAATTATTGAGATACGGCTTCCGGAAAGAACCAACCAAATAATAGGAAGTTTTGAAAACCTGGATAACAAAAAACTTAATGCATCTTATTTTAATATTGATACCCTTGGTTCGTACAAGCTGATAAATTAAAAATCCTCCTGCAGGCAGGAGGATTCCGGAAATATAGGGCATACAATCGTTAGCCGGGTTGTTGCTCAGTAGATTCAGGTTTGGCTTCTTCTGC
>CBIHLW010000027.1:0-13630 GCA_966210755.1 uncultured bacterium | reverse complement strand
ATTATGGCATAAAAAAGGATATAGAAAATATAAATTCCTAACCTTAAAAAAGCTATTTATGGTAAAAATAATATCTACTACCACCACCATTTCTTTTTTGTTCTTATCCCTGTTCATTTCAGGCTGTGTAAAACAGGCTCCCGTCTCCTCCTCCAGCGATATCATTGGTACCTGGGCGGTAACAGGCATCAGGTCAGATATAGCCTACGACTGGGATGGGGATGGCCGCAATGAAACTGATATCTATAACAACTATAGTTATTGTCAGCAGGACATCGTACTGGTATTTGATTATAACGGTTACGGTCAGAGCAGGCAGGGTTGTAATGCTTCCTGGCAGAATATGAGCTGGGAACTCTATGGCAATTCTTTAAGCATAGATATGTACAGTGATCAGATCAATTTAAATATTACCCAGTTCAGCAACAATTCCATCAGGGGAGAAGACAATGTAAACATTGACGGGCGAAATTTCGTGATCACTTATACCTTGTCCAGAAGATAATTGCACGAACATATTTTTTGTATGGAGCCCCTGGGGCACAAGCCCAAGCACAAATAATCAGGCTCTTCCACAGTTCCGTCCGGGAAAAATTTGCACATTTTGTTTGACGGCATATTATATGCATAAATAAAAGAAAACAGGACTATGGAAAGGGATCAGTTCAGAAATGAAAATAACTTCAGGCCAATGGATTATGACCAGGCAAACGACAGGTTAACAGAGATGTCTGAAATGGATAAATGCCTGCGCAAACTGGAAGCACAGGGTTATCTGGATCAATACAAGGTGGAAAAAGGAAAGTTGCATGACCTCAGCAATGATAAAAAATATAAGGCAAAGGATGTAAAAGCCCTTAATTTCTACCGTTTTGAGGGAATTTCAAATCCTGATGACATGTCTATCCTTTATGCCATTGAAACAGTGGATGGCCGGAGAGGTACCCTCATTGATGCATATGGTTTATATGCAGATGAAGAATTAGGAAAATTTATGAAGGAAGTTGAGATCAATAAAAAAACTTCCTGACTTATAAGGGATCACCATAAAGTGATCCTTTTATTTTTTAGCTGAACAGCTAATTTTTACCTTGTACATTTGAGGCTTTTCCAAGGGTAAAAAGTTAATGGATGAATTTATTCAGGGCATTTTTTAACAGTGAAAAGGCTTCCGGTTTTATATTAATTGCATGTACCATTATTTCTCTATGGGTTGCAAATTCTACATGGGGTGAAAGTGTAACACACCTGATCCATGAACATGCGGATCTTTCTTTCTCTGGTCTTCACCTTGATTACAGTCTGGAACAATGGATTAATGATGGGTTGATGACCTTTTTCTTTTTACTGGTAGGACTTGAAATTGAACGTGAATTATATATTGGTGAATTGTCGCACATTAAGCAAGCCATGTTGCCTTTGCTTGCTGCTTTAGGTGGGATGGCGGCACCCGCAGCTATTCATTTGTTATTTAATTCAGGCACAGATACACAGGCAGGCTTTGGCATTCCCATGGCCACCGACATAGCGTTTGCTTTAGGTATACTTTCTCTTGCGGGAAACAGAATTCCATTAACCTTAAAAATATTTCTTACTGCCCTGGCTATTATTGATGATCTCGGAGCCATAACCGTAATAGCATTATTTTATACCGATGATTTTAAGGCAGCCTATTTCATGGCTGCCATGGTCATTTTCATTATCCTGTTTATTATGGGAAAACTAAAAGTTTACGGGCTGTGGCTTTATCTCCTGCCGGGAATAGTTATGTGGTATTGCATGCTTCAGTCAGGAATACATGCAACTATCTCAGGTGTATTACTGGCATTCGCAATTCCGTTTCATAAGGATGATAGTAAAAATCCTTCCTATAAATTGCAGCATGCCTTACATTATCCTGTAGCTTTCATAATCCTTCCTGTTTTTGCTTTGGTGAATACAGCGATCATTATTCCGGAAAATGCACTGGAAGGATTACTATCGGATAATTCAATAGGCATTATCGCAGGGCTGATTGTTGGGAAGTTTATCGGCATTATGTTGGTTTCCTGGCTGGCCATTAAAACGGGATTGGCCGGCCTGCCTCAGGGAGTCAGTTGGAAATTACTGTCTGGTGCAGCCTTACTTGCAGGAATCGGTTTCACCATGAGCATTTTCATTACTAACCTTGCATTTAACGATCAGTCCGTAATTGTAGCATCCAAACTGGCTATACTGGTGGCATCATTCACCGCGGCCATTGCAGGATTAATGGTGCTTTTCAATAATAAGAAAACAATGAATAATTGATCAACCACAAGCAGCATCGATTGCGGTTCCGATTTTGAAAAGCAGGTTTGTATCATTAAAAGCGGAGACCCAGCCGGCTGAGGTCTTTTGCAGTTTAATAAATAGGGGAGGTTTACGTTCTCCTTCAAATCTTTTGAGACGTATAGTATAAGTGATAGCATCAACCTGTTCCACGCTATATTCCGCTTTCAGGCGTTCGGTAAGAAGTATTGTAATGTCCATAGGAGTTAGTTTTATTGGATGGTTCTGCAGGAGGGGAGGATAAAATTAAACAGACCCGTATCGTATTCCGGATGAAATCGCTTAAAAACAGAAATTGGAAGTTCAAGGCTTGTTTTAAATGGTTTAAGTAAGGCAATGAACGCTTTATTGATCATGAATGTTAATCATATGTTCCCATTATTCTTAACGGATCCATAGCATACCAATGAGGCGGGTAATACGTTTGTATTAAAGCTGATTTTTAAATAAAACAATATAATTTTGCGTACCCTTACTATCCCTTAACAAGAATATGAATACTAATTCAGCTGCATCATACACCATGGTCAAAAATATTATTCTTGCCGAAGATGATATAGACGACCAGAATATTTTCCAGATCGCATTAGAGGAAGTCAGTCCTGAAATCAAACTCGAGTTTGCATCCAATGGTAAACAACTGCTCGAGCTTTTGAAACTGGAAAAGCCCGACCTGCTTTTTCTCGATCTTGACATGCCTTATAAAAACGGGTTGGAATGCCTGGTGGATATCAGGAATAATGATCAGCTTTCACAGTTACCGGTAATTGTTTTTTCCAGCACCACAAAACAATCAAACATACAGACAGCATATGAAATGGGAGCGCACCTGTTTTTTATAAAACCACCGGTGTATAAGGATTATCTTTCCTCGATTAAATCTATCCTTCATCTGAACTGGCATTCTCCTGAGGAGGTCAGGGAACAGTTTTGTATCAATGGCAGGTATACAGCTTTTATCTGATCTTATCTTTTTCTTTTCTGCTCCTGTTCATTATTTTCTTCAATGGCGGCAGCCAGCGCATTCTCTGCATCCTGCACCCAGGCTGGTAATTGTTCAATAGAAGTTCTCCAGGCACCATCCTCAGCTTTATGCATACTGAACATTAAACGGTTGCCTTTTTCATCCGGAACATCCACATTGTATTGGGGTTCCATTCCTTTGATCACTTGTCTGAAATTAAATTCTCTCTGCCTCTCACCAGCTTTGATCACTTTAGAAAAATAAGTACTCATGTATCGGGTTATAATATTTATTCAGCCTTTAAAAAGTTTCTGTTAACAATGAAAGTCTGGAAAACTCTGCACCGTTAAAGATCTTTGCAAGGTTTATGTTTTTTGATTTTTTGTATTCATCAAAATTTTTCCGGGTAACAATACGCCAGAAATTTTTTGATTTCAGATCATTATAATCCTGGTCTCTTACAAACAATCCATAGATCGTGTCCCTTTTTTTAAAATCGATCTTTACATAGTCATTTCCATTAGAGGTTTTGGACTCCAGGAACTTTTGGATATCTTCTGTATTCATATTGCCAAAGGTAGCAGAATTAAGGCTTGAAACTTTTAAATTCTGCTCCCCGGCGAACATCAGTTACTCACAGTTCGGGGCCTTGTATGCGCTGGCTTTCCCGGCCTGTTGCTGAACCTTTTATGTTGATTTGAAACTGGTTGCTGATTAACTTCCTGAATATTATTCTCAAAAGGATGTGGAAAAGCCGGGATTTTTAAACCAATCAGTTTATTGATATCCTTCAATGAACTTCTTTCTGAAACATCACAAAAGGAAAGGGCAATTCCATCCGATCCTGCTCTTCCCGTTCTGCCAATGCGGTGCACATAGGTTTCCGGCACATCGGGCAGGTCAAAATTGATAACGTGCGTTAATTCATCAACATCAATTCCTCTTGCAGCAATATCTGTTGCAACAAGCACTTTTATTTTGTGGTTCTTGAACTGGTACAATGCAGCTTCCCTCGCACTCTGGGTTTTATTACCATGTATTGCGGCCGCGTTGATGCTTATTTTTTTCAGATCTTTTGTGATCTTATCAGCGCCATGTTTGGTCTTTGTAAATAAAAGCGCCCTGCCGATCTTTTTTTCTTCCAGCAGATGAACCAGTAAAGAGAGTTTATCTTTTTTATTTACGAAATATACTGCCTGATCAATTTTTTCTGCAGTGGTTGATACCGGTGTTACCTCAACTTTTACAGGTTGATGTAAAAGTGAAGCAGCCAGTTGCGCTATCTGGGGTGGCATGGTCGCAGAGAAAAATAAGGTCTGCTTTTGCCTGGGTAATTCCCTGATGATCTTTTTCACATCATGAATGAACCCCATGTCAAGCATGCGGTCGGCTTCATCAAGCACAAAGAACTCAAGATGATCCAGGTGAACATACCCCTGGTTCATGAGATCCAATAACCTTCCTGGAGTGGCGATCAAAACATCAGTTCCATTTCGCAATGCAATGGTCTGATGGTGTTGTGATACACCGCCAAAGATCACTTCCTTCGATATGGTTGTATATTTTCCATAGGCTCCAAAACTTTCACTGATCTGGGCGGCCAGTTCTCTTGTAGGCGTTAATACCAGGGCCCTGATATGTTTATATCCTTTTGCATTACGTTTGTCTGCTTCCAGTAATTGTATAATGGGAATAGCAAATGCTGCTGTTTTACCTGTACCGGTTTGCGCACAGCCTAAAAGGTCTCTTCCTTCAAGTACTACAGGTATGGCTTGTTGTTGGATAGGGGTGGGAGTAGTATAGCCTTCTTTTTGTAAAGCCTTTCTGATGGGCTCAATAAGCCCCAATTGTTCAAATAACATGAATGATTTTGTTTAATTAAAATAATTTCTAACTGCTTGTATAAAAAGTGGAGTTAGGGTTAATGCTCATCATTATGACTTGATGAACATACGGGCGTGTAGATTATCCAGTCTTCTAATAAGAGTTGGGTAAAGATAGTTCAAAATTTGCTAATGCAATGTTGAAAGTTGACTTTGTTTTGGTATTTATCAGTGATAAAGTTCCCGGATCCATAGGTTTAACAGGGTAAAGCTTCCTGTTCAGGATAGCATTATAAACATCGTTAAATTGGCAAAGGTCAATTTTTCAACATAAACATGCTCGGCCTCACACCATCGTAATTTTCACATCCTGCTAGAAAAACCCCTATAAAAAATTATCGTTTTACACTATTGTTATTCAGTAATAGAATTTTTTATTTTGCTTTAATAATCCTTCCTATGGAATTAATGATGTACTTAGGCAATGACCTGATAGAGTCCGTGGCTGTTCAACCGGATAAGCTATCGCAGCCTGGTTACCTGGGCCAGTTCAAACGGCAGTTAAAATTGAGGCATGCTGAATTGCTCCAGCAGGTGCCGGACCATCCTGATTTTTTAGTAATTGACTTGAAACCTGTATTTGCTACCGGATAAAGGTTAACAAACTGATGCAACCTGCTTTTTTTTGTTATAGGAGCTGTACATTTCTTATCAACCAGCCAGCTGATCAACTGTCTCAGTCCACTCATTATATACCGTAAGTACCATTCCTAAATAGTTTTTACTAGATTTACCAAACCTGTTATTTAACCATTGATGGAAAAGCGAACCCTTAGATTTCAAAGCCTGATTGATATGGCCATGTTTGCAAAGCTGTTATCAATAGGATATCTGATGAATACCAATAATTTTACCTTAACCGGTAATTTAACGGATGAACAAATTGATATGGCCTTTTCCAAATTCCACGCTGAATTGATTGAAACTTCCGATAAGGTTTTTTCTTACGGATCATAAAGGATCATTTAAAACAGATCTCACTCAGCCTGATCGAGTATTCAATTCTCTGATTATTGTTCTTGTCCCAAATTTCCATTTTTATCAACGGATCTTTTAACTGCCATTCCACGGTAATAAGCCCGAAATGATTATCCATTACCGGCCCTTCAATCCTGTTTTCATTAGGGGTTGCAAATAACCAGGTAGAAGTAATTCCACTGGATGTTATATCATAGATGGGATAAAGGTCTTTTTCTTCGAGTTTGGATATCTCACCATAATGAACATCTCCGGAAATAAATAATACGCCATTTGCCCTGGTTTTTTTCACCAGGTCTAAAAAGCGCTTTTGTTCATGTGGAAAATTTGCCCACGCTTCGTAACCATTATAGCTGATCCCAAACTGGGTTCCCGATCCTATGATCCTGATTTCTGCAGGCTTCTTCAATTCTTCTTCAAGCCATTTCCATTGAGCCTCTCCCAGTAAGGTGGAATCATGAATGGCATGCGGAAAATAATCAAGCGGGTAAAAATATTTTCTTTCATTACTTAGTTCACCCATGTAAATTCTGAGGTTGCTCCGGAAGCTTCTTACATCAAGTAATATGAGCTGTATCCTGCTTCCTTTTTCTCCAAACAAATAAGAAGTATATATCCCTTCATGCTTTCTTCTTTCAGAAGATCCGGGTTCGCCAAAAAAATCCAGAAAGATCTTTTTTGATTGTTCCTTAAAAGGGTAGTGCCTGCCTTCATCATTCCATCCATAATCATGATCATCCCACGTTGCCAGCACCCTCATGTTTTGCTTTAAATGCTGAAACTCGGGTTTGATGTTGAGTGAATCGTATTTGTTTTGAAGTTCTGCCATATCACGGGTATCGCCGTATATATTATCGCCCAGGTACACAAAAATATCCGGCCTGTGTTTTACCACCAGGTCAAGTATTGGCTGTGGCCTGGATTCCTCTGCACAGGAACCAAAAGCAATTTTATGAATGCGGGGAAAATTATTTTGTGCCGGTACATAAATGTATGCCAGCAAGGCAATGGTGCTTACAATGCATTTCATGTATTGAATGTACAGATCAGCAACAAATGATCAAACAGATTTTTATTTTTATGCCTGTAAAGTATTACGGGGAACGGTATCCCTGATAGCGGAAGCAAGTATATTTTTAAACTGTACTATGAAACGCCTGATCACATGTTCCCTTTGGTGACTTTTTTTAAAAAAGTTTTTTGTATTGGCGTAAGCACCGGCTTCAAGTTCTTTTAAAGCCAGCAGGAGTTTGTTGTCTTCCGTTTCGTTGCCATATGTACGGGCAATGGTTATGGAATCGTAAAAAAGCATTTCCACGGCCATGAATTGGGTTTCTTTACTGCCCAGTGTTGCCAGTTTCTTTCTGATTTCTTCCAGCCTGTCCCTGAATTGTTGTGTTATAGCTTCCGTCATAAATTATGTATGTTGAAAGCAGGATCGAAGGTTAGATCAGATCCTTTCGCCGGTGGGATTGTACATCACTTCCGTAACAGAAATGATCTTTCCCTGAACCATGATCTTATTTAAACCTATTACTGCTTTTTGACCATCTTTTTCCGTGGTCATTTCCACAAATGCACTTCCGCGTGAGCGGTGATTCCATTTATCACGTACAAGTTCAATGGATTGGATCTCACCAAATGGACTAAAAAGTCTTTGGATATCGGCTTCAATAAGATTTAGATTTAAATTAGAAATGTGGATATTCATATCTGGAGTTAAAGTTTACCAATTAGGTTTCAAATGGTACCGAAAAAGTAGGCGACTGTCCTGAAGGTAGTTCAATTCAGCCGTTAATACTGATTTATTATATAATGATGTTATGCCACCGCCTCGGTCTGATTGGCGTGAATATAACCGTATGCATCTTTTTTTCCCAGTTCCTTCATCATTCTTATATGCGATGCAATAGCACCACTCATGGTATCGTAACTATGGTAGGGAAGATCAAACTTCTGGCAGTGCGATTGTACAATTTCACTTAGGGCAGGATAATGCACATGGCTTATCCTTGGAAACAAATGGTGCTCAACCTGGAAGTTAAGTCCACCGGCAAACCATGTAATGATCTTATTACGGGGAGCAAAATTGGCCGTTGTTTTAATTTCATGAATGGCCCATTCCGAATCTATTACCCTGGCTTCTTCTCCTGCCAATTCGAATTCAGTTTTTTCAACCACGTGTGCCAGCTGAAAAACAACTGCAAGCGTAAGTCCCATGGTAATATTCACGATAAGGTAACCTACAAGCCAGCTTTGCCATCCGATCAGCATTACCGGTAACAGGATGTAAAAGAAAGAATAAAGTATTTTGCTGACCCAGAAAATAATATGTTCCTTACGGGAAAATTTCATATCTGTAACCACGATCTTTCTGGAAAAATATTTCATGAGGTCTGTTACAAAAACCCACAACAGGGTACTTGCGGAATATAAAAGGAACATGTATAGAAACTGAAAACGGTGTGCGGGTATCCATTTCTGTGAGGGGCACATTCTCAGGATCTGTCCTTTAACAATATCATCATCTATGCCATCTACATTGGTATAGGTATGATGAATTACATTATGTTTTATTTTCCAGATATAGGCATTGCTGCCAAGGGCATTCATAGTCAGTCCCAGGATCTCGTTAACCCATTTTTTTCCTGAAAAACTGCCATGACATGCATCATGCATTACATTGAATGCAATTGATACAAGTGTAAATCCCATTACAATTGAAAGTACAGTTCCTGTAAAAGCTGAATAGCTTCCCCAGAGAAAGAAGGCATAGATACCAAGAGCAAGGGGTATCAAAATAGCAGCCTTGGAGTATAAGTGCCAGTTGCCTGTTTTTCGGATGTTCCGGGAAGTAAAATATTGGTCAACAGATTTTTTAAGGGAGGCGTAAAATACCTGGTGTTTATTGTTGAAGCTGATTTTTGCCATAGGAATTCTTTAATAAATGCCTATAGTTAAATCTTAAAAAGCTTGAACTGCGGCACGATAAAGATAAGGTTAAACACGTTAAAGCAGGGCTTAAATATAGGGTTTGTGATTTGTTTGGCTATTGCACTATCATGTATTCCGGCCGCGATGCCGGTGAATAGTGAATGTATTTCACCTGGTCATTTCTGTTTGCCATGTCATTACTGACAACAATCTTTTTTATGGACAAACACCGACTTTACTAATTTGAATAAAAAAAGGCTTATGGATTTTATGATGATCATGATTTTTGCTGGATCTGTTTCATTTTTCTTTTATGTAAATAATCTTTCCGGTTAAAAAAAATACTCATTGACAAACTTAGAACAAATCCCCATAAAGTTACCTGTTCTACGGCATGTTCATCAAAGTTGATCCCTGTTATTTTTAACAAAAGGAAATGAATATAAGACCGCTGCTGGTCGTGATAACCAAGATGTTCTCTAACATCCCAGTGCCAGTCGGTGCAGGGGCAATAACCCCAGCCAAACCAGATGCCAAGCACAAACCACGACCCTGCAGTAATCAAAAGGGTGATCAGATTCCATTTGCGGGTAAGCGGAAATATCCATCCCAGAATATTAAATAAAGTAAGCGCTGTATGGAAAATGAAAAAGAAATAATTAAGAAATGTATACATAATGAATGCAATTCAGCATCATGGTTATTTGCCTTTCGAATTTAGTTTCTTTTCAACAGTATGTTTTCTTTTGGTCCACCTTGAAACAGGTTCAGGATACAGGATCTCAGGCCTGGTTCCCTTTGGAGCAAGAGACCTTAATAAAGCCTTTCCCGTTTGATGCAGTTTTTTATTATTGCCGAATATCTTTGCGGCTTTTTCAGAATAATGATCACGGTAAAGGTCAAGTGCTTTGTTAATTACCTTTAATTCATCCTTGTAATTTTTAAGTTTTCTGTAAATGATCATCAGCCGGTCGTAAGGTTCATCTTCCAGTGGCTTTTGTTTAATGGCCAGTTCATATAGTTCTGCAGCTTTCTGAGGTTCATCATCCGCTTCAGCCTGCCGGGCATCTTTTATGTAGTTGGAATAATGTTTTGCTGCATGAAGTGCCATGTCATATTCAGGATAAAAAGCCTGCCAGAATTATTCTGGCATTATTCTTTCATTTTTTAAAATAAAACTATGAATAGAAATATTACATCAGATCAAAGGCAAGCTGTACAGGATACAGGAGCCGGCAGGTTGGAAAAGGAAAGCCAGGGGGCTCCGCCCTACCGTGATATCAGTTTTATTGACAGACAGGAAGGGGACATGAATAATGGGGAACTGGGTGGCAATTTTTCAAAAGAACCAGAACCTGATTCCCGTCATGATCAGGATGCCCCTGCCTTAGAAATGAAATAAATGTTCAGTGCCAGGTAGATCACCAGTAAGACCTGTGCAGATACCATGTCAAATCTTTTTGCTTTTTTGAGTTCGTTCCTTTTTACAAGTATCAGGGAATAAGCTGTTGCTGTGATAATAACAAAGATGGAAGCCAGTGTTAATCCATGAAGGGTATCCACAAGGGTGAACGAAGTGGATTCAGGAAGTGCAGAGTCGATAATGTATTTATTACCCACAACGGCAAACAATGAACCTACACTAAGTCCAAACCTCGAATCCATGCCATCTGCATGGATATAAAAACAAACATAGGCAATCAGGAATGCGATATACATGCCCAGGAACATTTTCCAGAATAAACCGCTGGCATCCCGTTTAATGCTCAGCTTTACCCTGAACGTTCCATATTCGGTGCGCGGTTTCAATAAGGTTTCATCGCCAAATCCTGTTTCATAAATTTTAACACCGGTAGTGATCAGGCAACTATCAATGGACCATCCTCTTAAAGTAAACCTTGGATCAAAATGAGCGCCTACAGTATCAGCTTCAAAAACAAGAGATTTGGAATCAAATTGTGAATTTTCTATAGAGAATCTCATTGTCTGGCGGTCAAAGGGAAAGTTTTCAATCTTCCATGAATCCTTCATTATGCAAAGCAATTTCATTTGCATATAAACACCATCTTCAGTTGTATCAACCCTGGCAAAAGATTTTTCAACCGTTTTGGCCTGTGGCACTTCAAGGTTGTCCAAAAAGTTGAAATCAACATTTTTGTATTTCATCCAGAGCCATAGATTGAGCGTATATTCTTTTTGTTTGAAATCTATATCATGAATGCTGGTGATATAAACACCTACTTTAACCGTGTCTCTTTCAAAATCCTGACTGAATAAATTGAGCGAAAGGCATAGGAAAGCCAGGAGAATGGTTTTTTTCATCATATTGGATTATTGCTGCGCTAATATATTATAAAGACTTAGAATTTCGTAATCGGAACCATATCCCCGGCTGGCTATTGAAATTGGATGTCATGACCATAGGAGCAGTAAAGCCAGGCACATCAGGTAAAACAGGGTGAGACCATGCCGGCAATTGCCGGATACCTGGCCTTTTGGCAGCAGCTGTAAAAAATAAAGGGTTGAAAGTAAAAAAAATCAAGTGTAGGCTTTTTCTTAATTTAAGGTAACCATTACCAGCTAAATCAAAAATTATGACATCAAAAAATGCTGCCCTTTTAATTGGGTTTATTTTTATTGCAGTAGGAATTCTGGGTTATGTGGATAATCCTGTAATTGGTTCATCTGAAGATGCCATTTTTCATGCGGACAGTGTACATAACATGGTACACATAATTAGTGGGGCTCTTTTTATTTTAATAGCCATGTTCTCACCTTCCTTTGCCCGCACATTCATGACCATTTTCGGAATTGTTTACCTCGCACTGGGGATAATTGGACTTGTAAACATGGATGCAGAACAGGATATGGCTGAGTTGCTGGGATTTCTCCATGTAAATGCTAATGACAATTACCTGCATATTGGTTTGGGAATTGTTATTCTGCTTGCAGCCGTTTCTACCGGCGGCAGGGTGGCAACCGGTAAAAGTTATCGCTAACCTGGATTAAAACTTATTCAGGGTTTAAAATAAATAGTTTAGAAAATTGCCAGTGTAATGCTGCACAGGTAATGTGTTACCTGTTAGGTGATTAAATATAAGAATGCAACCATTCAATAAGGGTTTACCATCATAAACAGGTTAGGTCACAACATAATTAATTTTTATCACAGCAATATTTTCAAATCTGGTTTCAGCATTCAGGTTCAGCCGTAAAAATTTCTGCCTAAATTTGTGCCGCCACATCTTCTGAAACAAGAACCATATGCCTGGAAAATTTATCCTGTTAGCCGACGACGACAAAGAAGACCTTGAACTTCTGGAAGAAGCATTAACTGCCTGTGAACCGGATATAAAACTGCACAGTGTTCTAAATGGCCGGTACGCATTTGAATATCTTGAGCAATCACCGGATACGGAATTACCCTGCCTGATCATACTCGATTACAATATGCCGGAAATGAATGGGGCCAATGTTCTGGAAAAGATCTGCAGCCAGCCGCGGTATAAAGACATTCCTAAGATCATCTGGAGTACTTCCAACAGCAACGCGTATATAAAGGAATGTATGGAAAAAGGAGCTTCTGCTTATTTTGTAAAGCCTGCAAGTCATAAACAACTGCAGAACCTGGCAAAAGAGATGCTTTCTTTTTGCGGATTAGGAAGCAGGCAGGAATAATGTAAAATTGGCACCTTCATTGGCCTTCCCCGTAGCCTGGATCGTACCATGATGGTTTTGTACAATCCTTTTACATAGCGCCAGCCCAACACCAGTACCGGAATATTTGATATTTTCCAGTCTCTGAAACAATTCAAAGATCTTTTCTGAATATTCAGCATCAAATCCAATTCCATTATCACTTACTTCAATTCTGTAATAGGTTTTATCAGGATGTAATTCAACGAATTCTTTGCCTGATACCATTTGGGAGCTGATCTGTATAAGGGGTGTCCGCTCCGGATGCTGGTATTTCAATGCATTTGAGATCAGGTTGTCAAATAGCTGTCTTAGCTGGAAGGATATCCCGTTTATTACAGGTAGCTGGTCAAAATTTATGATGGCACTTTTTTCATCTATGATGTCCTTATAGGTTAAAAGTGTTTCATCAATCACTTCATTAAGATCTACTTCCGAAAATCCATGTGCACCGGAAGCTGCCTTGGAATATTCCAGCAGGTCGTTGATCAGCTTTTCCATTCTTCTGGCAGCGTTGATCGAACGGTTCAGGTATTCTCTTTCTTTATCCTGCATTTTGCCTGCAACTGTCTCAAGCAGGTGGTTATTGTAAAAAAGGATTTTTCGTATGGGTTCTTTCATATCATGCGAAGCGGCGTAGGCAAATTGTTCCAGTTGTTCATTTTGAAATTTAAGCTGGGATGCATATTCCTTGAATTTATCCTCAGTAATTTTTCTTTCAGTAAGATCTCTTGTAACTTTTGAAAAACCAATGATCTCGTTTTTATCATTATGGAGTGCTGTTAAAACTATACTTCCATAAAAAGCGCTGCCGTCTTTTTTCATACGCCATCCTTCATGAATAGCTTTGCCCTCAGATCTGGCT
>CBIHLW010000026.1:0-13695 GCA_966210755.1 uncultured bacterium | reverse complement strand
AAGTTCAAAGTTCAAAGTCGGAACCGTGATCGAAATGGCACTTCCTTCCCGATTTACATATTTATGTAATAATAGATCCTAACCCGGGAATTTGAAGAACCTCTCCGGCAGTAGTTCACCGGCTTTGAACTTTGAACGCCCGACTCAATACTCAGGACTCAGGACTCCCGACCCCCAGCCCCCTCTCCTTCCTGCAACTCAATTCAGTTTTTCAAAATGCGCATCAAGCCTCTTATCCTTTTTAAAATATTCCATTACCAACACCTGTCCCTGTTTACCAGGCAGGATCCAGGAGCGGCTGGCTTCTGATTTGGTATGTATCTTATCAGTTGTGATCTTGCCTTCATTGAAGCTGATGGAATTGAAAGTGCTTCCCTTATAATCTTTTCCTCTTACATAATCCGCATAACAAACGGTGAACGATGAATTGTCCTTGTTGGTTTGGGTATATGAATAATCAAATTCACCGAAATAATATTTCACCATTTTCCCGATCAATGGAGTACTTACAAATTCATAACCACCCGGCAGTTCCACACTGTTTGAATTCTTGTCATAGAATTTGGCTTCTTTCATATTGAAGTCCTTGTCGAACTTTACGATCAGCATATCGGTTACCTTGATCTTCATGGTGCTGATATTGCTATTGCGCGAAAGCAGGTTGGCGGCAACACCCAAACCACTGACCACTTTTTTATACCCTTCACCAATGGCATAAATATTTCCATCAGAAGCCTGGATGATGTTGTGCAGGTACATGAAACCGAAATCATCGATCTTACCACTGGCACTTACGTTCATGAATTTGCTCATGTCGCTGGACCATGAACAATATTTTTCACTGGTGATATTTCCGTTTTCATCTATACCCCAGAAAGCAAAACCATTTGACTTATCCTTCATGATATTTCCATTGAGATCGAAGAACTCGCCATAGATATAAGCCTTGCCTCCATTCATTACCGAAAGGCTGGCGGGCTAAAAACGGGGTTTGGAATCAGTTGGCTTCTCAAATTTCTTCTTTCCTGTTTCAAGGTCAAGCCCAATGATGTAGGAATCAGGCTTCTGATCGAAGGCGCCACCAAAGCGAAGCACTTCCACATAAACCACTCCATTAAATGAACCAAGATAATCACCTATGAATTTCTTTCCTCCTTCCGTAGGTGTATAGGTCCAGGATTTTCTTTTTTCGGTTGAGAAATAATCGATCTGAAAAGTATAGTCCCTGTCCTCACGGCTGGGCATATTCGAAATAAAGCCTTTTCCTTCTATTGGATATAATCCCTTAAAAGTCTGCTCATCGTCTCCTGAAAAAGCAAAATAGGTGTTAGCAAGATAGCGTTGCTCTTTTTTGGTCAGCTGTCTTGTATAGTTATAAGGTTTTTTCTTTCCATCTGCTCCATACACCTGGTAATCAAAAGTTTTTTCCTTTGAATTATAAAATAAAAAGATAAGGTCTGTTCCGTTAAAAGAAGATTCCAGGACCGTCACATCTTTTGAATCCTGGAACTTGATATCCTTCAGCACTTTCAAATTGTCATCACAAATGCGCAAAGTATATTCATTGGTTCGCTTATCGATCTTATCGCTTATGTAAAAGAAATAATATCCTTTCACATCTGTTCCCTCCCTGATAGCATCAGAAGTGCGTAAAGCAGCCTTTCTTACATTTTCAATGGAGAAACGCTGTGCATTAACTGCCTGGAACACTAAGAATGCCAGGCTAAACATGAGCAGTTTTTTCATTTGTACTTGTTTTGGTTATTATGTTATTTCAAATTGGTTCTAATAATTTAAAAAGGTCTTTTCTGCCTTTTCCATCTCTTTGGTAAATGCATCATAACCCTTCATTTTCCCTTCATGCTTCTTACAAAAAAAATAATTAATATGGGCAATTTCTTCAAGCTTCAGCCGGTCTATCATCCTGAGTAATAAATTATAATCCGCCGGATAGGTACGGCCTTCCTTATCAATATCACCAAGCCGGTGGTTTTTCTGCATATCGTATAAAATATTCAGGTCTCTTGCTATAGAAAAAATGGCAAGCGGATCATCCTCATTATTCTCAAGTACAAGCAGATTATAATAAAGGTTCCTTGCAAGGTTTTCCTGATCATACAACAGCTGTATGATCTCCGGCAGGATATCTTTCTTCAGTTGCCTGAAAAAAATTTCATTCACCAAAAATTTTTGTCCGCCGCTGGTCCCGCGTATGGAATCCTGCAGCATTGCCATCCTTAATTCACAATCAGGGTGTGTTCTTAAAGAATCTTTTTCCTCAGGTGTGAGGGGCGAATCACCGGCATCCATCTGCGCGAAAATGGAAGATGTTTTTTCTATCCATTTTCTTTTGAACGGGTATCCTTCAAAATCAAATGCCTTTTCGGTTTTCAATGGCGGGAAAAGAGCTGAATCATCCACCTTGTTTAATTTTTCAAGGCAGGTAGTGATTGCACTGCAATCATACCCTGTATGCTTCATAAACATAAAGGCCTGAAGGTCGGCTTCTGCTTCATGTGCCATGCTATGCCGGCTGATAACGAATGTCATTTTTTTCAGGAGCTCTTCCAGTTGCGACCAAACCTTATATTCTTCTTTTGAAAGTCGTTTGATCTCCTTTTTAAATGCCTCACTGTTATAGGTCTCTATATGTTCCCTGATGGTTTTATTACTATGATCCAGATAATAATGCGCAAGTTCATGACAAATAATAAATGCCAGTTCTGCTTCATTCTCCAGGAAAAGGATCAGTCCACCGTTTACCGCAATACTTCCATCACCCATGCTTACTGCATTGGGCCATTCATCGCGGGTAAAAACAACACGGGCATCGGAACCTTTCAATACAGGATTGGCATCAATGATCTTTCTTACTATGGATTGCAGATAGAGGTGTTGTTGAGCCGAGGTTACTACCCTTTTGCTTTTCCAGAATGCGGCAATACCTTCAAAATGGTTTTCGTATACTTTTTTAAAACCCTCCGCATATTCCCCCGTTGAAGTAGAAATATATTTATCTTTTTTGATCATGGTCTGCTCATAAAATTGTTTCCTGAGCGCAGGATCGTCTTTCCAGAATATATGAACAGGCTGTTGTGCTTCTGAAGAACAGGCAATGGTGAAAAAGAAAAATAAAAGCAGAAATTTTGATAGCAGCATAGCTTTGACCCCGATAATCTTCAACTTCGTCAAATATATCTACTGCCACCTGTAATTTCAAGTGTCTGGAAAAATAAATGAATAGGTGCTGTATCCTTCCCAAACCCGGATAGGTGTGCCCGCTGAAAATTCATTTTTTGCGGCTCCAGACTATATAATCGGTTTGCGGGATCTTTACCGTTCCAAGCTGCCGGAGTATGGTAACCAGTTGCCCCCGGTGATAGGTACCATGATTAAATAAATGCAGGACCATCTGGTAAACGGGCTGTTTAAAACTTTCTCTTTTTGAATTCTGATACCTGAACTCATGCTGAAACATATGTTCTCCTGCATGGCTCACCCATTCCAGCCATAGTTTATCCTGGTTTATTAATTGTTGGCTGAGCGTTTTGAAACTGCCTTCAAAATCATGACTGGGTATTTTTATATGCTCCTGAAGTTTCATTCTTTGCCACCAGATGCTTTCGGCATCCCAGATATGCAATACAGTAGTGTAAAGACTGTTGAAACTACTGGCAACTTCCTGTCTGCATTTCTCTTCAGGAAGCTGGTTGATAGCTTCCAGTAACAGCTGGTTGGCCCAGATATGGTATCTTCCAAATTGAACTAATAATTCTTTCATGCATTCATGATTTTATCATTCATACATGCAGGCATCGTTATTCTGAATAATTTTGAATGCGTTTCAAACCACTAATTAACAAAAAACCCAGGCATAATGGATAAAAGTTTTACACTAACCGGTTTTGGTTCTGCAGCTATTCACGCTGGTCATGAGAAAGATCCGCGGTATGCGCACCAGGTTCCTATCTATGCTTCCAGTACTTATGTATTTGACACAGCCGAACAGGGAATGCGAAGGTTCAGCGGCAAGGAAGAGGGTTATATTTATGCTCGCTGGGGCAATCCAACGGTTACAGAAGCGGAAGAGAAAATTGCAGCACTTGAAGGCTTTGGCCTGGATATACCATTAAAAGGTTTGTTGCATGCTTCGGGTATGTCCGCCATCACCACCCTTTTTCTGGCGAATCTTGAAAAAGGCGATAAAGTGCTGACCCATTATTCCCTGTATGGAGGCACAGATGAATTACTTCAAAAGATCTTACCTGCTCTGGGTATAGAAGCCGTGATCATTGATCTTAGAGATACCACACAGGTTGAAGACGTGATAAAGAAGGACCCATCCATAAAAATGATGTATCTGGAAACACCCGCCAACCCAACCATGCAATGTGTTGACCTCAGGCAACTGACCGGAATAGCCAGGCAGAATAAAATACTGGTTGCCTGCGATAATACATTTGCCACACCTTACCTACAGCAGCCTTTCAAATATGGGGTTGATTTTGTAGTGCATTCAACCACTAAATTTTTAAACGGACATGGTACTGCCATAGGCGGAATTTTACTGGGAAAGGATCTGGAACTGATGAAAAATCAAATTACAAAAGTTCACCGGCTTCTGGGTGGCAATTCAAATCCGTTTGATGCTTTTTTATTGGTGCAGGGAATTAAAACGCTTGAAATAAGAATGGAACGGCATTGTGCCAATGCAAGGGATGTTGCCGTTTACCTTGAACAACATCAGGCAGTGGCAAAAGTTAATTATGTTGGACTTTCTTCCCATCCCGATCATGCCATTGCATCCGGCCAGATGAAACTGGGTGGAGGAATGCTGAGTTTTGAATTAAAGAAAGGCCTGCAGGGAGGAATTGATTTTATGGATAAATTAAAAATGTGTACAAGAACCGTATCGCTTGGTACAGTAGACACCCTGCTTTCGCACCCCGCTTCTATGACACACTACAGTGTACCCAAAGAACAAAGAGAAAAATACGGCATATCAGATGGGTTGATCCGGATGAATGTGGGCATTGAGAACATAGCTGATATTATTGCGGACCTCAACCAGGCCTTATATTCATAATAGTTTAAAACAAAATGGAAGATGATTATTAAGCATTGAATGGATCATCTGTATTTTTCGCCGGCACTTCCAAAACAAAAATTTTTTAAAAATGAAATGGGCGGGCTTATTGCAGTGATGCATATGCAATTAACTGGAACATTCAAAACAGAAAGAAACGATGAATATCAGGATCAGAAAGGCAACGAAAGAAGATTGCCCGCGGATATTAGAATTGGTAAAAGAGCTGGCCGTATATGAAAAAGCGCCCAAAGAAGTAACTGTTACATTAGAACATTTTGAACAAAGTGGCTTTGGATACAAACCGGTATGGTGGGCCTTTGTGGCCGAAGTAGATGGCAGCATTGAAGGCTTTGCACTTTTTTATATCCGGTTCAGTACCTGGAAAGGACAGAGAATGTACCTCGAGGACCTTTATGTAACCAATGAAATGAGGGGAAAAGGACTTGGCAAACTATTGTTCGATAAATTGATCATGGAAGCGAAAAAAAGAAAACTCAACGGCATCATGTGGCAGGTGTTGGAATGGAATGATACGGCCATTAATTTTTATAAAAAATACGATACGCATTTCGATCCGGAATGGATCAATTGCGGGATTTATTTTAAACAGGTATAATTTTTAAATAATTCCCTGGCAGCTTACAAATAATAAAAGCCGGACATCATCCGGCTTTTATTATGTAGAAGAATCAGGTTAGAGAACAAGGAAGATAAGTAAAAGCACTACCCATACACCAAATCCTATCCATGCCCATTTGGTTCTTGCTGCTTTATTATCATCGCTGATCAGATAAGCAATCAATACTCCAATTAAGCCCAACAGAAAACCCAGTGCAAAACCTCCAAGGTTGAATCCATCGGGTGCCTGCGACCTGGAAGCAAATTTGTTTAGTTTTTTGCTATTGATGGTACCATCAGCATCAATACTTTCCCTTAATTGTTTTTGTGCAACCCTGAAACCTACTTTATCAACAAGTTTCATTTTGGCTCCGGTGATCTTTTCAAGTTCCTTTACTTTCATTTGGGAAAGGTCAAGCAATGAAATTTTCTTTCCATCTTTCCCTACAGGGATCATAACATCAGCTGCGTTTAGTTTTGCAGGTTTAACAGGTTCAATAGTTGCATTTGAACCGGCAAAAGTTATAGCTGAAAATGCCATAACTGTAATAAGGGTGAAAATTTTTCTCATACTTAAAGGTTTTGTGGTTAATAAATTGAATTTATTAAAAAATATTCACATGTTCAGTGGAAATATTTTACTAAAAAACCTCCCGTTAAGGAGGTTTCAATGATGAGCAATTTTGAATATTTTCTTCCTGCGAGTTTTAGTAACAGGCAATCATGTTATTTAAAATTAATCAGCTAACACCATCGGTCTGCACTTCTTTATTGATCTTAAGAATTAATCCCTGCAATACTTTTCCGGGCCCGGCCTCGGTAAATAAAGTAGCTCCATCAGATATCATGGCCTGAACACACTGGGTCCATTTTACAGCTCCGGTCAATTGTTCAATTAAATTTTCCTTGATCTCTTCCTTATTGATAATGCCTTTTGCGGCGATGTTCTGATACACCGGGCATGAGGGCGAATGAAAATTGGTTTTTTCAATGGCGGCCTTCAGTTCCTGTCTTGCAGGTTCCATCAGGGGTGAATGAAATGCGCCACCCACCGGAAGCATAAGGGCTCTTTTTGCACCTGCCTTTTTCATTTGTTCACAGGCAAGTTCAACCCCTTTTATGGTTCCTGAAATTACCAGTTGACCCGGACAATTATAATTGGCCGGAACCACCGTTTCTCCCGATTCTCCTGCAACAAACTGACAGATCTCTTCAACTTTTTCATCTGATAATCCCAGTACCGCAGCCATTGTTGAAGGCTGCATTTCACAGGCCTTTTGCATGGCCAACGCCCTCAGGCTTACAAGTTCCAGCCCATCTTCAAAGCTTAGTGTACCATTTGCAACAAGTGCCGAGAACTCGCCGAGTGAATGCCCTGCCACCATATCCGGCCGAGCATTTTCAATACTTTTATAGGCAATAATCGAGTGTAAAAAAATAGCCGGCTGGGTAATTTTGGTCTGTTTCAGATCTTCCTCGCTTCCTTCAAACATGATATCAGAAATTCTGAATCCCAGAATTTCATTTGCCTGTTCAAAAATTCTTTTCGCAAAAGAATTATTGTCATAATAAGATCTTCCCATTCCCGGGAATTGTGCTCCCTGCCCGGGGAAAACGTATGCATGTTTCATTTAGCAATTTTACTAATTAATCAAGATCAGCAGCAATTAGTTTCAGGAATTCATTCCTGGTAACATGGTTGTTCAGGAATTCCCCGTCAAAAGCAGAGGTGGTGGTGACAGAATTTTGCTTTTGAACGCCACGCATCATCATACAAAGGTGTTTGGCTTCAATAACCACAGCCACACCCATAGGCTGCAGGCTTTCCTTGATCGCTTTCAATATCTGTGTTGTAAGTCTTTCCTGCACCTGCAACCTTCTTGCATATACATCCACTACCCTGGCCAGTTTACTGAGCCCGGTAATATAACCATTGGGTATATAGGCAATATGCGCCTTTCCGAAAAATGGAAGCAGGTGGTGTTCGCACATGGAAAAAAGCTCAATATCCTTCACGATCACCATTTCACTTACTTCTTCCCTGAATCTTGCCGAATCAAGTATTTCAACTGCATTCTGCTGGTAACCATGCGTCATATACTGCATAGCTTTTGCCATGCGTTCCGGGGTTTTAATTAGCCCTTCCCGCTGAGGATCTTCTCCAAGCAACCCAATAATGCTTTGATAATTTTTTATCAGTTCATCAGTGGGTTCCTTATCAAATCCTTCTTTTTTATGATATGCCATTCTATATTTTTGAATTTGTGGTTTTAATTCTAACAGCTTTGTATAGAAAAATATCTATGCGGGATACTCTACAAAATTGCGCGGTGTTTCAAAGAGGCGGATAAATAATTCTTTTGAACCGTCAATGTGTGGTCTCAATAAATTATAGATCACCACTACAATATTTTCCGCGGTGGGATTGAGATCTTTGAATTCTTCCACGTCTATATTCAGATTTTTATGATCCAGTTTCTCCAGCACTTTATCATTTACCAGGTTGGATAACAGTTTCAGATCCATTACAAATCCTGTTTCAGGATCAATGTCCCCTACTATCTTCACTTCAAGCTCATAATTATGACCATGATAATTATGAAAACTGCATTTTCCAAAAACAGCCAGATTCTGTTCATCCGTCCACTCCTTTTTGAATAACCTGTGAGCGGCATTGAAGTGCTCACGCCTGATCACAGCCAGTTTTTTTACCATAATTCACCTTATTTAATGCCGGGACTCCTATCCCTTTTATCCACCACCTCTTCTGTTCATTCAGTTTAAGATAAGCAATGTACAAAACTAAGGCACTGTTTGTTTGGTCAACAAAAAGATTTAAGCTACGCAACTGTATTCTTTACAAACAAGTCAATCAAAGTTTATTTTTGCTGCATGCACTTGCTTCTTTGTTCGGCCACTGAATTCGAGATCAGCCCATTGATGAAAGTAATCTCAAAGTACAAAGGCCTGGATGTTCTTATAACGGGCGTGGGGTTGACCGCTGCCACCTTTGCCATAACAAAAAAAGTGCTTGAGAAAAAACCCGGACTGATCATACAGGCTGGTGTAGCCGGAAACCTCGATCAGTCGATGGGGCTCACCAAAGTGGTGTGGGTAAAAACGGAAACGATAGGCGACCTGGGCGTTGAAGAAAACGGCCGGTTCCATTCGCTGTCCGACCTGGATCTCCAGGATAAAAACCAGTTTCCCTGGAAAAACGGAGTACTGTATAATGAAAGGCAGATAGAAGAACAGGCCATTCCGGCCGTACATGGTGTTACAGTCAATGAAATAAGTACAGATCAGGATAGAATAAATTATTACCGCGATGTATTGGGAGCGCAGATCGAAACCATGGAAGGCGCTGCTCTGCATTATGTAGCCCTGATGGAAAACATTCCTTTTTTACAGTTGCGTTCTTTGTCGAACTTCGTTGCCCAAAGAGACAAGAGCAAATGGATGATGAAGGAAGCCATTGAAAGATTGAATACTGAACTGGAACGTATACTGGATAAATATTTAAACAAATGAGATTTACGCTTGGAATTTCTCCCTGTCCCAACGATACCTTTATTTTTGATGCCCTTGTGCATCATAAAATAGATACAAGGGGAATTGATTTTGAACTTGTGATGGATGACATACAGGCGCTGAATAGCATGGCTGCTGAAGGGAAGCTTGACATAACAAAATTGAGCTTACCGGCATTTATAAAATGCAGCGAGGAATATAAAATCCTAAATTCCGGAGGGGCACTTGGTAAAGGCGTCGGACCCTTACTCATAGCCAAAAAAATGGTGAACGTGCCCGATATAGAACATTGCACCATTGCCATACCTGGAGAAAACACAACCGCCAACTTTTTATTGGGTTATGCATTTCCCAATGCTAAACATAAAATACCCATGCTGTTTTCGGAGATCGAAGATGCAGTGCTCATGGGTAAAACCGACCTGGGTGTGATCATTCATGAAAACCGCTTCACTTATCATCAAAAAGGGTTGATAAAAGTTTGCGACCTGGGTGAAATATGGGAAGAAAAAGAAAAACTTCCCATTCCTCTGGCCTGTATTGCCGCAAAAAAAACTATACCGGATGATATCCGGCAAATCATCAGCGATCTGATAAAGCAAAGCGTTGAACTGGCCTTCAGTCACTACCCTTCCATATCAGAATTTACAAAACTGCATGCCCAGGAAATGAACGAAGATGTGATGCGCAGGCATATTGATCTGTATGTAAATAATTATTCTGTAGACCTGGGTGCCGGAGGCCATAAAGCTATAGAAAGATTCCGCGAGGTCTACCATACAATACACTGATTTTACATTTCATCAGGATATAGTATCAATTGGCATTATTTAACGAAGAGGGTAGTTCTGTTTTGCTTTCTTTGTGATATAAGCACGCCATATGAGAAAACTTCTGTTCTTTTTCCTGCTCATTTACTTTTCTTCAATGTGCAGGGCCCAGGGCGCATCAGAAAAAATAAAAGTATTCCTTGACTGCTCACAAACCTGGATTTGCGATTTTGACTATGTAAGGTCAGAAATAAAACTGGTGGATTTTGTAAGGGACAGGTTTGATGCAGATATCCATATCATGATCAATACCCAAAACAATTCTTCGGGAGGTATTCAGGCCCAGTTGAATTTCATTGGACAAAAAAGATTTCAGAACCTCGGCGATACACTTACTTACTTTAATGAACCCACCAGCACCCAGGACGACCAGAGAAAAAAAATGGTGCAATTTATAAAACTCGGACTTACACGTTTCCTTTCTAAAACTTCTTTTGCATCAAATATAAAGATCAGTTTCAGTGATCTGGATGTTGATACCGCAAATGTGAAACCGTCAACCGATCCATGGAATTACTGGGTCTTCCAGTTTGGAGGAAATGGAAGTTTAAATGGTTCCCAGAACTACAAATCAAAATATTTTAACGGCTACCTTTCTGCCGACAGGGAAACAGAGGAATGGAAGATCAACTTTGGCATCTCCGCCAATACGGAATTACAAACATTCATTGACAATAATGGAGAATCCAAATTCACACGCAAGGATTTTTCTTCTGAATTACAGGTAGCAAAAAGCATTGACAAACACTGGTCTTACGGACTGGCTTCCTCTTACAGCAATTCACTGTATTCCAATATCAGGACAGGTATCAGGTTAAGACCCAAAATAGAATACAGCATTTTCCCTTATTCCCAATTTAACACCCAGAGGATAGTATTCCAGTATATGATCGGTTCCGTGTATAATCAATATTACGATACCACCATTTTTTTTAAAACAAAAGAATGGCAGTTGCAGCAAAGTGTCAATATGATCACTTCTTTTACCAAACCATGGGGCAGCATCAATTTGGGCATTTTCTATTCTAATTATTTTGATGATCTTTCCAAGAACAATCTGAGTTTTAACGGTGCTGTCAGCTGGCGCATAACCAAGGGCCTGAACTTTGCCGTTTGGGGGAACTATGGACTGATACACGACCAGATCGGTTTGAGAAAGGGGAATGCCACCAGGGATGAGTTGCTTATAAAAAACCGGGAGCTGCTTTCCAGTTTTGAATACAATCTTGGTATCGGATTCAGTTATCGCTTCGGCTCTATTCTCAACAACATAGTAAATCCAAGGTTCAGGGGACTGAGTTATTCCATCTCCCTCTGATTAAAGATCAAAAGCCAAACCGGGAAAATGTGGTTTTAAATAATGTACGTGTAAAATCTGAAACATAGTTTTTATCGCGAAAAGATCTTACCCACCTGATGCCATAAATAGCATTGGTAAGAAATACTTCATCTGCCTCCACCAGGCTTTTTTCATCTATTGCCTGTTGATGAATGGTAAAATGATGCTGGTGTAAATGATCTATGATATATCTTCTCATTACACCGTTGATACAACCCTGGTTCAGGGCAGGCGTATACACTTCATTTTTTTTCACCAGGAAGATGTTGGCCTTTGAACTATCGCAAATATGATTATCATGATTTAAAACCAGCGCTTCATCCAGTCCATTTTCAGTTGCATACAATCCCGCCATTACATAAGGAAGGTAATTGGCGGATTTAAGATTGGAGAAACCATCCATGCTTTTCCTTGCGAGGGGATAGATATCTATCAGAAACCCTTTCTCATTCCATTGGTTAGCCTCAGTATCCAGTGGTCTTGCTTCAATAACAAAACCAATTAGGTTGTTTTCTTCCCGGAACACCGCCAGTCGTATTCTTGCAAGGGCGCTACATTTATTTTTCAGGCAGGTTTCCAGGATATTTTTTTCAGGGAGTTCAAATGCGCCCTCCGGGAAATTAATTCCGATCATACTGAGTCCTGACCGCAATCTTTCGAGATGCAATGACTTCAACAAAATTTCACCCTTAAACACCTTCATGGTTTCAAATAATCCATCACCCCATTTAAAACTCCTGTTGGAAGTTAAAAGCAGTGCGTCTCCGGCCCTTCTGAATTCTCCATTATAACAGATCCATTCCATTTTACCCATTATTAATGATTCGAAGTTAAACGTATCGCTTTCATTTTTGTTTTACGGACGCGCGAAACCAGGCCTTGTTTAATTACCGCTTCGCTTTGGCTGATTGCTTTGTTCCGGGCTAAAAAAAATCCCGGACGAGGGTCCGGGATCTAATATTCTTATGAGATCAGTTTCATGCCTGTTCAACTATGCCTGCTTTTACGGCATACATAACCAGTCCGGCCATGGATTTCACGCCGGTCTTGGTTTTTAGTTTATCCCTGATGGCTTCCACCGTACGGGGGCTCAGATCCACCATATCGGCGATCTCCTTGGTTGATTTTTCCTCGCACATGAGCCGGAGTATGGTAACTTCCTTATCAGTAAGGTGCACTTCAGGCATACTGGCCTCGGCAGGACGCTTGGTGCGCAAACCATTGAGCAGGGCCTTATTGGTAAGTTCATTGAAGAAAAACTCCTGTTCGTAACAGGTACGTATGGCCTGGTAAATGGTTTCTGAATCTGATTCCTTGGTTAAATAGGAATTAGCTCCGATCTCCATCATCTTGGTGATCATGGAATGATCATTATGCATGGAAAGCATGATCACTTTTACATCGGGATATAATTTTTTGATTTCTGGCAGTGTGGTCAGCCCGTCCATAATAGGCATCTGGATATCAAGCAGCACTACATCGGGCTTGATATGCTTAAGCAGGTTCAGAAGCTGCATTCCGTTTTCCGCTTCGGCAACCATTTGTATATCCTTGCGGGCAGAAAGGGAAGTTTTTACACCCGTACGGAATAGTGTATGGTCATCGGCAATAGCAACTTTAATAACAGAGTCGAGATTTTTCATAAGGAATATTTAATATCTGGTTTCTTTGGTCTGGTTCCGGGTGCAATTTGGTAAAAACCTCTTGTATTTTGTATAGTATTACTACGTAATTTCCAACTAGGAAAAGTACGATTACTTAGAAAAAATCCAGAGTATGCACTACCGGACCGCAAACTTACTAAAGAAAAGCATGGTAAACTTACGAAGGGCCCGGTAAAAACCTCAGCCGTAAAAACGGGCAGTAGTGCTCTTGTTAAAGGGGTATGGGGGAATTAGCTTTGTATCAGAAAGTTGATTGAAATAGACGGTCGCCACCACATCCAATGTCCTATAACCGTCCAGTAAGTTTTTGTTAAATCCAATTCCAATTGAAAACCACGGCGACTCTCGAAACAATCAACTTTTTATTTTTTTATACCCGCCAGGAACAATTTTCATTTTACCCCCAGTTTTTACTTCGGCTAATTAATTATCGCCGGATTTCATTGAAAATCAATGCACATCAACATTGATGGGAAAAAACCCATTTTTTTATGTGTTTTTCACTTTCAATTGGGAAAGGGGTTTAGTAGATTAGATATTGAATGGATGGTATAATTAAATATTACGATCAAAGTTTATTGATTGAACTATTTAGTGATGCAATAGCAATAATTGTATTAATTG